>NZ_JACASJ010000220.1:0-2695 GCF_013391025.1 Enterobacter sp. SECR19-1250
AAGGTCGATATTACGCATTGTGTCGCTCCCTCAGTGCGCCGCTGGCATTTCAGGCCAGCCGTTTTCATCCAGATCAGCAATGAAGTGATCGTGTAGCTCTGCCAGCGTTTCACGTCCGAACGGGGTCAGCTCGCCGTGCTCCGTATCCAGCATGGCCTGATAAAACACAATGGTTTTTTCCGTACCCTGTTCGACGCCGTATCGCTCAATCATTGCGCCCTCGATGTTGCTCGCCATCGCAAGACGTTCCGCGAACGGATAAACCGGAAGTGCCGCTTTGCCATTGGAGTAAATCGCCACCTGCGATGTTGTGCCGTCAGCCTCCGTGACGTAGGTTGTGCCGTTTTCGCGCTTCATCTCAGAAATGAACGTGGCAGCAATCAGCCAGCGCCACATAGTCAGGTTATGCTGCGCGGTGAAGTCGAACCAGCCACGCGCCCCGCCGTCAGCCACTGCAAAATGCAGGGCAAATCCTTCATCGGGTATTTCGTCATACCTGCCGCTATCGAGATGAGTTACCGCGTCTGAATAGGGAACAAGGCAAACATGCTCATACATCCCGGCATCATTGCGGGTCATGATGTTTACGCCGTCCGGTGTGGCTTCTGCGTGGAACAGGTCGGGATTTCCCGGTTTAATGGTCAGTATATTGCTCATGCTTTGCCCTCCCGTTCTGCCAATTCTTCAATCAGCCATGCGGCAACATCACCGGAAAGGCGCTTTAACAGAGTGGCGATTGCGGATACTTCGCTATCGGCAAGGTGGTGGGGGAAGTCTTCAACCAGACGGGCAATTATTTCAGTCTGGTGCGCGCGTTCTGCGACCTGCTCTAAGGTGAGTTCACGGCTCATGCTGCTACCTCCAGACGGATACGGCCTGCAAAGAAACAGACGTGATCCTGCGCCAGAGTGCGGCGGGCTTCGCGCTCAGTTTCAGCAGCAATGTGATGGATTTTGGCGGTAATTGTCGGCATATCGCGGCGAACGGCTGCGATTAACCAGATAAATTGTGGATTTTGGGTAGGGGTAGTAGCCATGATGGCAGCCTCCTTTGTGTATAAGGAGTCACCACCTGAGTTTCCACGCTCTAAAGGGGTGGTGACGTTAACGGGGGTGGAAATACCGGACACAAAGGAAACCGGCCTGCCTTTCGGCAGCCCCGCCAACGCCACCATAGATACATTGCGGGCATTGCCGCTGAATTGGTGTGCGCTATGGCACGACACAAAAAAAGACGCTATTGGCGTCTGTGTCGCCTTTATGTTCAACGGGTTTCCACGCCCGGCACCAGATTTTGCTGGTGCGCTATAACCATAAACCGGGTTGGCGATAGTCGGCAAGCCCTTTTTTATGGACTCCAGAAACTCACTTCCGTGCTTGCGCGTACTGGTGCATAAATTCCCCGCATCTCGTGGTGATGTCAGAAAAATCTTCCCGCCTCGTGTAGTGATGATAGAAAAATCTTCCTCGCGTAGTGACCCCCAATAAATCTTCGTGCGCGTACTGGTCTCGAAACTCTCCTCGTCACCACGACGAGAAAATGAGGAGCTGGCATTAGCTGGCACTGTTATGCCAGCTTTACCCTCATGCGTGTGCGCGATCCCGCGCAAGGTACACATCAGGCCAGCCAGGGGAAAGGCTTTATTCTGGACGGCGGCATTAAGCATGATTAGCCCCCAGATGTTTAGCTAACCAGCGCTGAGAGAGGCGGATTAGCTCGGCTTTACGCAGGTCATATCCCATACCCATATCAATCAGCGTAATGTTGGTACTCTCCAGGTAGGTGAGGTGTTCCAGTTGCCCGGCGTTCATGCTGTCGCGTGGTTCGCCAGTAATGCTATTCGCCTGCGCCCACTGCTTCGCTGTCATGCCACCCAAAACAATGCGGGCGATCATGTTGCTCTCGTTGCTGTAGTGGCGAGCCTGCGTCTGTTTACCCTGTTCTGCGCGGGCGCTTTCCAGTGCTACGCACATCGGTTTAAACAGGTTGGCGGCACCGATACGGGCTTTGAGCTGGCGGCGATACTGAGCGGCAATCTCTGGCACGCTGCGCTGTAGGGCTTCTTCACACTGAATAAAGTAACGGCGAACGGCGCGACCTTGTTCGTTTCGCTCAACCATTGCCAGTTCTTTAGCCATTCCCAGAGAAAGGCCATAATCTTTACTGCGACGGTCGCCGCCACGCTTTGTCACCCATCCGGGGCTACCCTGTTCAAAATTTGAACTTTGATTCCTGAAATCTGAGGAATCAAAAACCACGTAATCAGCATTCAGGCTAAAGCCATATTCATCAATGCGTAGTTTTATCCAGGTTGAAAAGTCGTTACCTACTCCAAGCGCTTTATGCAGTGCCTTAGCACTAACAATATTGGCCTCACGCCCGCCAATTTGACCGGAAATAACGGGAACAATAGCGGCAAAGTCATTAGTGCTATATTCGCCCTGGTTAACGCTGGATTGTGGGGCGGCCTCCGAATTGAATCGGCTTTTTTCGATAGTCATGTTTTCGGCTCCGTTATGCGGCGTTAAATGCGTCCGGGTAGAGGTTCAGAATGTCGGCAATATCCTGCTGAGATAGCCCGTGATGTTCATTAATGGCAGCATTATGGTTCACAAGTTGGATCACCTTGAGAACGTCGCCACGGCAGGAAAAGCGGTAGCGCAGGTGTGCGCCGATACCATCCGGGTTTTTCTCG
>NZ_JACASJ010000221.1:0-2669 GCF_013391025.1 Enterobacter sp. SECR19-1250
GGACATCGTTAACTTAAGATACAAAAGCTGTTCGGAGATGGAGGGTCAAGATCATTTTGTGTCGAGTTTCTAATTAATGGCTTTTATTACGACAGCACTGAAGTCATGAATGCCATTAATGCCGGGAACTATCTGGATAATATTATTGCATTTGAAAGGCTCTGATTCTGTCCTAAAATCAATTAAGTGCTAAATCAGAGATATTCGCCTTTTTTCAGTCTCCGGATAAATTCAGCCGGAGTCATGTCATTTTATGGTGGGTGCGTTCTCTCATGATTATATTCCTGCGCCACTTGTCGAGTTTGACTTGCGCATATTCCAATGAGATGAACCAGTGAATATTCAACTGTTCTTGCCCTGATGACATGTAACTGTGGTAATGACTCCAACTTACTGATAGTGTTTTATGTTCAGATAATGCCCGATGACCTTGTCATGCAGCTCCAGCGATTTTGAGAACGACAGTGACTTCCGTCCCAGCCTTGCCAGATGTTGTCTCAGATTCAGGTTATGTCACTCAATGCGCTGAGTGTAACGCTTGCTGATAACGTGCAGCTTTCCCTTCAGGCGTGATTCATAAAGCGGCCAGCCATCCGTCATCCATACCACCACATCAAAGACCGACAGCAGCTCCAGAAGACGCTCCAGTGTGGCCAGAGTACGCTCACCAAAGACGTGTGCCACCACCGTCCTGCGCATCCTGTCATAGGCGTAAAATAACCAGCGCTGACGTGATTTAGCCCCGACGTAGCCCCACTGTTCGTCCATTTCCGCGCAGACAATGACGTCACTGCCCGGTTGTATGCGCGATGTTACCGGCTCCGGCCTGAGTTTTTTAAGTGCCGTAAAATCGTGTTGAGGCCAACGCCCATAATGCGGGCACTGGCACGGCACCCAACCCCATTCATAGCCATATCAATGATTTTCTGATGTGTACCGGGTTGAGAGGCGGTGTAAGTGAAGCTGATTTGCCATGTTTTACGGCAGTGAGAGCAGAGATAGCGCTGATGTCCGGCAGTGCTTTTACCGTTACGCACCACGCCTTCAGTAGCGGAGCAGGAAGGACATCTGATGGAAATGGAAGCCACGCAAGCACCTTAAAATCACCATCATACACTAAATCAGTAAGTTGGCAGCATTACCTGTAACTGTATCCGACTTAAACACATATTATTTCTGTGAGCTCTTCCCCAACGGCAATCTTTCCCCTCAAGACCAGAATCAGACCGTAAAGCCTGCTCTTTCTGCATTTCCCGTCTTAACTCATACCATGTAGCACCAGCATTTCCTTCGCCACGCCAGAAAATCAATGTAGCCATTAACAACGCCGTGCCGGGGATGGGTCAACCCTGACGTACTTAACACCAGTCACAGGAGGTAATATGTCCAGCCCGAAACGCTTCCGTTTTACTAATCAGCTCATTAAATCCCTGCCCCCTAACACATCAGATTCACACAGCACCGATGCCGAATACAGCGATACCGAGATTTCTGGCCTGAAGTGTCTGGTCAGCAAAGGGGAAGGACGTAAAAAATTTTTGCTCCGCTACCTCTATCATGGACGAAAACGCGCCATAGCTATTGGTCACTGGCCTGAGGTAGATGTCACCTTAGCCCGTAAGATTTCCATGGAGCATAAACGCTCACTTGCCACCGGAACTGACCCTAAGCAGGAACGTGAAAACAAGAGACAAGAAATGACATTCGATGAACTCTTTAACCAGCATTATCTGGTATGGGCAAAATCTGCAAAACGTAGCTGGGGAAAGGATTTCCAGCGCTACCGGGATCATATCCGTCCCGTCTTAGGTCTAATGCTACTGAGTGATATCACACCAGCCAGGATTCTTCGCCTCCAGCAGACGTTAAGCATTTCACTGTCAGCAGCAACCTGTAATCGTGTCATCGTACTGGTTAAAGCGGTATTTACCTGGGCAGGAAGGCGAGGCATTACCTCTATCCATCCGGCAAGAGTGGTACAGCTTCTCAGGGAGAACAACGCCCGACAGCGCTATTTCACCGAGGATGAAATTCGTCGTATTTTTCTCTCCGCCGATGATGATACCAGCACCGTCGCTGCATGCTATGTCAAACTGCTGTTACTGACCGGCCTTCGTCGTGATGAGCTGCGTCTGGCTAAGTGGGAGCATGTTGACCCGGTTAAACGCACCCTGTGGCTCCCTGAAACCAAGAATGGCTATGGACGGATTGTTCATCTTAACTCACTGGCGATGGACGTAATCAGAACGCTGCCAACACAGCGTGGAAATCCGTGGTTGTTTATCGGTAAAAAACAAGGAATGCCGCTGAACAATCCGGTCAAAGCCTTTCAGCGTATCGTGCGACGGGCGGGAATTTTCGACAAAGAAGTGTGTATTCATACCTGCCGCCATTCGGTTGCGGCGCTCATCGTTTCCCATGGTGGAACGCTGTATGACGTTCAGGCGCAGTTAGGTCATCGCAGTAGTCAGTCATCACAGCGTTATGCGCACCTTCATCCTCAGCGCTTACAAAACACCAGCCAACTTCTGGCGGAAAGGATAACAGCTCAGCTACCTTCTTTGCGATAACTGAAAAGCAGAGGCAAATGCCCCTGCTTTTTTTGAGGGTAAACTCGACTTTGTTGAATAAATCGAACTTTTGCTGAGTTGAAGGATCAGATCACGCAT
>NZ_JACASJ010000222.1:0-2588 GCF_013391025.1 Enterobacter sp. SECR19-1250
AACACCGAAAGAGATAATTGAAAAGGGTGTTGCGTTGACAGGTTGAATCTACAGCCACCTTCCTGATTATCTTTTTTTTGATAAAGATCGTGGCGTGTATAAGTTCACGCTTATAACTGGGAAAAAGAAAACTCTCGGTTCGGATCGAGTAATGGCTATCGCCATCGCCCGAGAATATAACCTGAGGATGCGCCCTGAAAATACACCATCGATAGATTCATTAATTCGGGAATCGGGAGGGCTGAATGGTGAAGCCCACCCGTTTTCTGAACATGTTGATCGCATTATGGAGAGAGCGATCAAAGATGAGCAGCCGTCTAAAAGCACACTTGACGATTGGAATAATGATGCCATCAGGGTTAAAGAATTTTTTAATAACATACCCGCATGCGATATTGAGCTTGAGCACGTAAATGCCTACATACGAAATTACCATTCTGAATCGTCGGCCAATGTTCAGAACCGAAAAGTTAGCTTCCTGAAAAAGCTATTCTCTTATGCTGTTGATGAATCGCTAATGATGGATAACCCTGCAACACGGAAAAAAATGCGGCGTGTCGATAAAAAGGTCCGCCGGCGACTCACTTTGGAACAGTTCTTGGCCATACATGCAGCTGCTGAACCTTGGCTGAAGACTGCAATGGACCTTGCCATACAAACTACGCAAGCGCGCCTGGAAGTTTCCCGGATCCGGTACTCGATCAAGGAACCTCAAGAAGGGGTTTGCGGCTGTGTATGGTTCGATCAGGAGGAGGCTGGCATATTCGGAACGCTTTACATTCATCGGCAAAAAGTGCAGCACAAAGAGGCTTCACACGTCGCTATTCCGATCGGCAGGGCCCTGAAAGAGATCATCGACAACAGCAGAGACAATGTGGCCAGTCCTTATGTTGTTCACCGGCTTCTGGAAAAGAGAAGCAATCCGATAAGCAAGGAAGTTAACCACCCAACACAGGTGGCCCCTGATTATTTGAGCAGGGCATTTTCAGAGCTGCGGGACCGGATAGGTGTAGCGGCAGAATTACCTATCAAAGAAAGGCCAACTTTCCACGAGATTAGAGCGCTGGCGGCTCATATTTTCGAAAGACAAGGTATCGATCCGCAGGCAAGGATGGCCCATAGTGATGCAAAATCGACAAAAATTTATACCCAGAACCATGTGGAATGGGTAGAAGTTCCTCATGCTGAAATTGTCTTTAAAGCCGGGTGATGTATGGGGAAAAACCTACCCGTAACTCATTGATGTATATAGTGCGGATTTTGCAAAAAATGCACTGTTTGCATATACAGTCAAACATGCCGTAGCACCAGTATTTACAATGGTTGCAGCGGCTTTAACGCAGTGACATGGGGTGTCGGGGGTCGGAGGTTCAAATCCTCTCGTGCCGACCAAAACTATTTAAAAACCAGCCATATGGCTGGTTTTTTTATGCACAAAAAAAGCCACCCCGCAGGCTGGCTTTTGAGATCGCAAGTGAACGCTTAGTGCTTGTCGCGCCCGCCAAGGAAGAAAATACCCAGCGGAATGGCAAGCAGGACGGTGAACACCAGGCTGTAAACGAAGATCATCGCCGACTGCAGGACATACATGCTGGTCGTCCACGCAGAGAGTGGAATGTTGTACTGTTCGATGACGCCGACAATGGTTGCCCGGCCCACGCACGCGGCCGCAATCATAAACACAACCAGCAGCGCCAGGAGGAACTTACGGCCTTCAGGTGTTTTCAGTTTTGCACGAATCATCTCTCTTCCCTTTACAGATGAATAACATTATGTATGCCTTAAAATAACACGATCTGCCGCCAGACTCCACCGAAGTACAAACCACCACAAAAATGGCACTGCATTAGCTCATTACTCTGCTTTTATTGAAAATGTAAGTAAATCACGCTAATCATTCATGGGCGTTATGCTAATCTCATCAGGATGGTTTTGACATAAAGGAATGACTGTGAAAAACGCACCTAAATTTGCCCTTGCCCTGATCGCCGCCGCGTGCGTCAGCACCAGCGCCTTCGCAACTGAAAGCCAGAAGGTACAACCTCTGGAAAAAATCGCGCCTTATCCGCAAGCGGAAAAAGGCATGAAGCGTCAGGTGATCCAGTTACCGGCTCAGCAAAATGAAGCGAATTTCAAAGTGGAACTGTTGATCGGCCAGACGCTGGAAGTGGATTGCAACCAGCATCGTCTCGGCGGACAGCTGGAAAGCAAAACGCTGGAAGGCTGGGGCTACGACTACTTTATCTTTGATAAAGTGACGTCACCGGTTTCCACCATGATGGCCTGCCCGGATGGCAAGAAAGAGAAGAAATTCGTGACCGCGTATCTGGGTGATAACAGCCTGTTACGCTACAACAGCAAGCTGCCAATCGTGGTGTATACGCCGGAAAACGTGGAAGTGAAATATCGCGTGTGGAAGGCGGATGAAAATATCGGACAAGCGGTAGTACGTTAAGAATAAGTCGGGTAGCGGCTTCGCCTTACCCGACCCGGAATGGGTGTGCTCTGGTGCCCTCACCCCAACCCTCTCCCACCGGGCTGAGGGATCCCCAGTAATATGGTCATGCCGCCATGACCATATTACTGTA
>NZ_JACASJ010000223.1:0-2523 GCF_013391025.1 Enterobacter sp. SECR19-1250
GCACCTCAAAAACACCATCATACACTAAATCAGTAAGTTGGCAGCATCACCCTGAGTCAGAATAACCAAATCGAAACCATTGCCCGCCAGATTCATACTCTGCGCCGCCAGCGCGGTAGCGCACTGAAGATTATCGTTCGTGAAACCAGGGCCAGCCTGCGCGCCACCGATGAACGTTTGCTGTTGCGGTGTGGCGCAAACATGGTCATCCCCTGGAACGCCCCACTCTCCCGCTGCCTGACGCTTATCGAAAGCGTACAGGGGCAACAATTTAAACGCATTGTGCCGGAAGATATCTCTACGCTGCTCTCAATGACACTGCCGCTCAAGCTGCGCGGCTTCCAGCCGTGGACCACGTTCTGCGAAGCGGTAGCCAATATGGTGAATAACACGCTGTTACCGCCAGACGGTAAAGGGGTGCTGGTGGCGCTGCGCCCGGTGCCCGGTATTCGCGTTGAACAAGCGCTAACGCTCTGCCGCCCGAACCGTGCCGGGGATATTGTCACCATCGGCGATAATCGCCTGTTGATGTTTTTGTCGTTCTGTCGTGTGAACGATCTCGACACCGCCCTTAACCACATTTTCCCGTTACCTACAGCCGATATCTTCTCTAACCGCATGGTGTGGTTCGAAGACAACCAGATTGCGGCCGAGCTGGTGCTATTGCGGGAAGTCGGGCCGGAAAAATGGGGCAGTCCGCTGGCGGGTACAAGCGATGAGCCGAAAATCATGAATGCCGAGCATGACGGGCAAGTCTGGCGACGTATCCCCCAACCCCTGCGACTGTTAAGTGAAGAGACGGGGAGCGCATCATGATGTCCATCGCCGATATTATTGAACTCGTTATCCTTTGCGCGCTGATTTTCTTCCCGCTGGGCTATCTGGCACGCCACTGGCTGTACCGCATTCGTCTTATTGCAAGAATAATGTTTATTAAACCTCGCTACGTTAAACCGGCCGGCATATTGCGTCGGGAATCGTTCGTCAAGGCAGACCGAAAACATGACTAATCAAACGCTGACGCCTTCCAGACCCTCGACGCTGTGGCAACACTGGCGCGGTTTATCCGGCTGGAATTTCTATTTTTTGGTGAAATTTGGTTTGCTGTGGGCGGGCTACCTTAATTTTCATCCATTGCTGAACCTGGTGTTTATGGCCTTTTTGTTGATGCCATTGCCAGGTCCGGGCCTGCACCGCCTGCGCCACTGGATTGCCCTCCCGATTGGTTTCGGCCTGTTCTGGCATGATACCTGGCTACCGGGTATCGATAGCATTATGAGTCAGGGCTCCCAGGTGGCAGGCTTTAGCGCCGATTACCTGCTCGATCTGGTAACGCGTTTTATTAACTGGCAGATGATTGGCGCGCTGTTCGTGTTGCTGATCGCCTGGCTGTTCCTGGCGCAGTGGATACGCGTCACGGTATTTGTTGTCGCTATTATGATCTGGCTGAATGTGCTGACGATTGTCGGCCCGGCCTTCACCCTGTGGCCGCAAAGCACCCAACAAAACACCCTTGCCACAACGGGCGGTACGGTGGCGCCGACCGTCGCGAATACCGCGGCAACACCCGTGGTGGGCGATATTCCGGCACAAACCGCGCCGCCTACCTCAGAGAACCTGAATGCCTGGCTCGCCAGTTTCTATGCCTCCGAAGAGAAACGCCAGACGCCGTTCCCGACACAGTTGCCGGCAGATGCACAGCCTTTTGATCTGCTGGTTATCAACATTTGTTCGCTCTCCTGGTCAGATATTGATGCCGCAGGTTTGTCATCGCACCCACTGTGGTCACATTTCGATATCGTCTTTAAGCAGTTTAATTCGGCCACTGCCTATAGCGGCCCGGCGGCCATTCGTCTGCTACGCGCGAGCTGCGGTCAGACATCGCATAAAAATCTCTACCAGACAGCCGGCGCCCAGTGCTACCTGTTTGATAACCTGGCCAAACTGGGCTTCACCCAACAGTTGATGATGGATCACAACGGCGTGTTTGGTGATTTCCTCAAAGAGATCCGCGACAACGGCGGCGTGCAGGTGCCGTTGATGAATCAGGCAGGCTTGCCGCCGGTTCTGTTGTCGTTTGATGGCTCCCCGGTCTATGACGATACCGCCGTGTTGAACCGCTGGATGGAGAACGAGGCGAACAATAATGGTCAGCGTACCGCGACCTTCTATAACCTGCTGCCACTGCACGACGGTAACCATTTCCCCGGCGTGCGCCAGACGGCGGATTATAAAATTCGCGCCCAGAAATTGTTTGATGAGCTGGATGCCTTCTTCACGCAACTGGAGAAATCCGGGCGTAAGGTGATGGTGGTGATGGTGCCGGAACATGGCGCGGCGCTGCAGGGCGACAAGATGCAGGTTTCCGGCCTGCGTGATATTCCAAGCCCATCAATTACCCACGTCCCAACGGCAATCAAGTTCTTTGGTATGAAGGCGCCGCATGAAGGGCCTGCGATTGAGATCAAGGCACTGTTGCAAATAGTCGGTGGTGATAAACTTATCATCCCCTTTTGCTGATGG
>NZ_JACASJ010000224.1:0-2512 GCF_013391025.1 Enterobacter sp. SECR19-1250
AGAAACCTTCATCGCCACCGCCGGACGCAAGACCAAAGCCGGGCAACTGGTGCGCCTGCTGAATATCCCGCTGAGTAAGGCGGTGCGCTTCCACGACCACCAGAACGGCAAACAGCACGCCGACGCGCTGAAAGACGCTTACCAGCACCATCACGGCGCTGCCGGGCGGGAGTGGATCGGGTGGCTGGCAGACCACCAGCAGCAGGCCATTGATACCGTTCGTGACTGTGAAACCCGCTGGCGCAGCCTTATTCCTGCTGACTATGGCGAGCAGGTACACCGCGTGGCCGCACGTTTTGCCATTCTGGAGGCGGCTTTATTGCTGGGTGAGGTTGTTACCGGATGGGACGATCAGACGTGCCGTGATGCGATACAGCACAGCTACAATGCCTGGCTGCGCGAGTTCGGCACGGGCAACAAAGAGCACCAGCAGATAATTGAGCAGACGGAGGCGTTTTTGAATGCTCATGGCCTGAGCCGCTACGCGCCGCTGGGTTATGACCCCCGTGATTTACCGATCCGCGATTTAGCCGGGTACAGGAAGAAGGGAAATCACGACAGCGACCCGATAATTTTCTACACCTTCCCGGCGACCTTCGAGCAGGAGATAGCGCGGGGATTCAATGCCAAACAGTTTGCCGAGGTACTTAAACGCGTCGGGATGCTCACCCCGCCGACCAGCGGCAGAGGTTATCAGGGGCGTGTGCGAGAGGATGGCAGGCAAATCCGCGTTTATGTGCTCAACTTCATGGCAGAGGAAACCACCCAGCCAGAGGAGTGATCCTTTTTCACATACGTAGTTTTAGTGTTGTCTCAGTTGTCTTTGTTGTCTCAGTTTGTAAATTTGATTGATTTATAAGGTTTTTATTTCATTTCCTGAGACAACAGCGAGACAACATTTAGCTGTTTTGAGACAACATAGTGAAAGTGTGATTTTTTGCCTGGCTGGCAGTGAGACAACATTTACCCTGCGTGAGACAACACAAAAATCATCAATGTTGTCTCGGCAAAATCCAGACGTGACGCGGCCTGTAGCGCCGTGAGACAACAAAGACAACTGAGACAACACTATTTCTGCTTACTATGAAAAAAATCGGCAGGTGTCCCACGTTAAGAAATCGTCATTAGCAAAACTAATAATCCGGTGAGGTAACAATGACAGCACAAATTTCAGCATACGGGCGGCTGGTGGCAGATCCCCAGACCCGCACCACTACGAACGGTAGCAACATGGCTATGGCACGGCTGGCTGTATCGCTTCCCTGCAATGCGGCAGAGGCCGGAGAGTCAACCTTCTGGCTGGGTGTTATTGCCTTTGGTAAGCAGGCCGATGCGCTGGCGAAGCACCAGAAAGGCGACCTTGTTAGCGTGGCTGGCAATATGCAGGTGAACCAGTGGACAGGGCAGGACGGTGGCATACAGACCGGGTATCAGGTGATTGCAGACAGTGTGATCAGCGCCAGAACGGTACGTCCCGGCGGGAAGGCGGGACAGCAGGGACAGGCGACGGACGCGCTCAGACGTGCGCAGCAGCCATCCCGTGATGAATACGACCAGCGCCCACCATTCGACGATGAAGCGCCATTCTGAGGGAGATAAACATGGTAAACGACAGCAAAGCCGAGGCTTTGGAGGCAAAGGGGCTGTATCGTAGGGCTGCGACGCGCTGGCAGGAAGTCATGATGCTTTGTGCTGAGGACGATGATCGGGAATGGGTAAAGCAGCGACGTGATACGTGTCTGACGAACGTGAAGCGCCCGCCAGTGAAAACCGATGATTACGGCGATCTGCATAAAGCAGTCACTGAGACACAACACCGCATGGGGATAGCGCAACCGAACGGTAACGCCTTCCGGTTAAATGGTGGTAAGAAGCAACGACAGACCACCAGCGGGAGCGACAGTTCGCAGTAAGGTTCGCACCAGAACGGCTGTAAATTCTGGACTGTTCTTGACAGATTTTAAACCCTAGTAGCGCTAAACCTGCGCCAGCCGTGGGCTGGAAGCCAGAACGTGATTTAGGTTGTCAAAAATATTCTGGTTCGCGCCATTGGTTCGCAGTACGCAGTCAGGTACGCAGCAAAACTGCGCATTAAAGGCGCGTACCGCCTGACGAATTCTGGCGGCGGCAATGCGAATTCGCAAAATAGCGGAGAGGCTTGATATTGCTGGCTCTGGTGTAGTCCATTCGCAGTTAGTAGCACCACGGAGATGATAAGTTTTGATAAGGATTCCTAAGATTTCCTAAGTTTTAATTGCGTGATACGAAACCGATTCGCAATTGCGTACCAGCGTGTAAGCCGCATTATCGCTGGGTTTCTACAGTCGAACGCAGTACGCAAAGTGAAAAATCCTCCAAATACGAAACCCGAATATTGCGCAGTAAATTGCGAATTGCGCAGTTCACAAAAAATCTGCGCAAAACGAAACGGATACCAATGCGCAAACCATCCTCGACCCCGCGCGGTTACTGGCTTTATTGATGTGAAATTGCAAAATTGGTGCGCAATTTA
>NZ_JACASJ010000225.1:0-2484 GCF_013391025.1 Enterobacter sp. SECR19-1250
TTTAATACGCCATTATCATGCCTTCAGCCACCACAACAAGGGAAGACCCATGTATGTACAGTAGCAAAAGTCCTAAAGACTATCCAGCACGATTTGTGAATTACCTGAAAGGTAATATATTTGGTGTTTGTTATTCAATCAATTCATATAAGGTTTGACAGGTAATAAACTGTCCAGATGATGCACGCGCGCCGGGCGCTGCTTTACTGGAGACAGGCCATGACGGTATCAACCGTAGTTGACCATAATGATTACACCGGGAACGGCGTTACGACATCCTTCCCGTACACCTTCCGCATTTTCAAAAAAACAGACCTTGCTGTATCAGTTGTCGACCTTGACGAAAACATCACTGTTCTGGTGCTTGATACTGACTACACGGTTACGAACGCCGGTGGGTATAACGGCGGCAGCGTGGTGCTCACTACGCCGCTGACGAACGGCTGGCAGATCTCCATTGCCCGTGAGCTGGAGCCAACTCAGGAAACAGATCTGCGCAATCAGGGTAAGTTCTTCGCTGAGGTTCATGAAGACGCGTTCGATAAACTGACAATGCTGATCCAGCAGGTTGCCAGTATGTTCCGCCTGGCTCTGCGTAAGCCTTCCAGTATCGCGAACTGGTACGACGCACTGAACAACTACATCCGTAATCTGCGCGACCCAAGAGACCCTCAGGACGCGGCAACGAAAAACTATGTTGATACGCTGGCGAGCGGGAACTTTAACCGCACTCTGCGAACCCCTGAAAACATCCCATCACTCCCAGGTGCTGCAACCAGGGCGAACAAAATCGTTGCCTTCGATAACTCCGGGAATCCAATTGTAACGTCGCCTCCATCTGGTTCTGCATCAGACGTTCTTATTGAACTGGCAAAACCTACTGGCTCTACTTTGATCGGTGGCTCTGTTTATGTGGTCGATTCATTTTCATCTGCCCTTGCTGCGAATGCAGGGCAGTCAAAGTACATCATGACGCGTGGGCATCATACGCTCGGTGTCGGGTCGGGGACCTATATCAGAAATGGGACTACAGGAGTGCCTTCATCAGGTAATGAGTATAAATTTTTCGATTCAACTGGTTCTGGCTGGACGCTTACTGGAATGTCATATGATTGCCAGCAGTTTGGTGTCAATGGTGATGGGACAAACGAAACGACTAAGGTTCAACTTTGGCTGGACAGTTGTGCTGATTACCATGCCAAGGCTTATATCAAGGAATCATTTTCTGCGAGCGTTGTAGGGATTGTATTAAACTCATCACATAAAGGTCTTCAGTTCGATTTTAGAGGTTGGCTTAAATTCTTCGGTGATGGTTCTGCGCCTGTTAATGCTCCGAGCAATGTGACAGGAAGTGCTTGTTTTGCTGTGTACCTTAATGGATGCACCAGTCTTAGCGGACAAATAAACATTGACGGAAACAGGTCTGCTAAAATTTACAGTGAGCAAATCCATAACATTGGGATGTTTGGTGGAGTAGATAACAACCTAACACTTAATTTTATTGAGAGTCGTGGAGATGGCATATATGTAAATCATCATAAGGCCAACGTGTCAACCGCTCCATCAATAGATTCCATTGCTGCCAATAACTTCCCAACGAGGCTAAAATTAAGAGTAAACAGTGTCAATAGCTCGTTTGATGGTCGCAATGCTGTATCTCTCATTGCCTATAAGGATTGTAAGGTGTCTGGCATGAGCTCACAGCATGGAAATGGCACTCCGTCAGGACCCACAGGAATAGGTAAGCAACCAGGAGGGCTTGATGTAGAGCCAAATTATTATTGGCAGTCATGCTATAACCTGGTTGTTCCATCATGGATTTCAGATGGGGCTGGATGGACAGGCGGTTTCAGTCTGGTTGGGAAGATTAATGGTACCGATTCGTTTGACGTTAACATTAGAGGCGTAATTGCAAATATTGAATGCACACAATCCATACCAAATGACAGTGTCCGTTATGGAGTGGCATTGCAATATGCAAGGGATATTGATATCAGAGGAGTTTCTCGATGCCTAACAAATAATCCATACAGCACTTTTAAAAGTTGTGGCGTTATGGCCACATGTCTTTCGAACTTCAATATTCAGATGAAAGTTATCAGATTTGAACGTGTTGGTGAGATTGCCTGCGAAGATGTTATCAACCAGGCTGTAACTATGTGCTCTAATGGAAGTCTGTCAATAAAAGCCACAAATTGCCATAATGGCCTGAGCTTGTCAGCTCTTGATAACGTTAATGTAGATTTACTATTCACCGTTCCGGTTACAATGGCTGGCTCTGGAGATAGAGGTGTCGTTCAATATATCCAATCATATTTTAACGGAGCATACCAGCCAACAAACATTCAACATCACACTCTTAAAGTTAGCGCGAGTGGCGGATCCACATTGTCTACATTTAACTATGGGGTGAGAGCGCACCCAACCAATGACCTGCTCCCCGTTGATTAGTACACCCCGATGTTAGTAATGTCTTCATAAGCC
>NZ_JACASJ010000226.1:0-2427 GCF_013391025.1 Enterobacter sp. SECR19-1250
GCTCCGGATGAATATGATGATCTCATATCAGGAACTTGTTCGCACCTTCCCTAAGTTTTGCAGAATCAAGTAACTATTGGCTGTTGTACATAGCCAGAGCTGCTTTGAGAACAGTTGTTTTGCGTCGGCCTGTCTGTTCGCTTCGGCTTCCAATTATTCGTTTTCTTTGAGCCAGTTATCTACAAGCTGGTTCACCACGTCAGTGATTGATGTACCTTTCCTGGCGCATGCAGCCTTAAACCGAGTGTGCTTTTCTTCATCAAAATTAACGTTAACACGTTTGATTTTTCCAGATGATACTGGTGCTGTTACTACTCGTTCCAGATCTCTGTTTTCACCAAAGGTCATTTTTTTTACTGACGTATGCGCTTTTTCAAGTGACATTCAGGCTACTCCGGTTTTTATACTTATTTGATTATATGAGTAAATGTGTAATTACTCAAACATTCTAACTATCTCTTTTGTAAGGATTTCTATTTCACCTTTTGCAGCACCATCACTGGATTCAAACACGCTGTCGCCATCAAGAATTGATTTCACGTAAACCTGACGTTGTGTAATAGCTGTACGAAATGCTTTAACACCGGTGTCTTTGATACTTTCTTTAAGCACATTCAACATGGTTGCCATTTCTATCTTACGGGTGATCAGAAAGCGGGCTTCAACTTTGCGGCTGTAAGCCTGTGCTTCCAGAACAGTAACGACGCTTCCTGCTGCGGAGAAATCCAGAGGGCTGGGGGTGACAGGGATAATTACCAGATCGCTTACCATGACGGCTGCGGAGGTGATTACTGAGAGTGAACCTGCCCCGTCCACAATAGCAAAGTCATAGTCCGCCAGATCTTTTCGGATTCCATAGACGTCTTTTTCAGATGCTGCTGTAAATACGTCAAATGCTGCCTTGCCCGCTTTGCTCCAGTTCGTCAGGCTCATTTGTGGATCTGTATCTACCACAGCAATGTTGTATCCGCTCCTGCTCAACGCAGTGGCTATGTTGATTACGGCAGTTGTTTTACCTGAACCCCCTTTCGGATTCAGAAATGAGATCACCTTCATACTCAAATCCTCAATTGTGTGTCTACTCAATTACTCCTGTGAGTTTTTGAGTTTATCATACTTTTTGTATGAGTAAAGGTTAATATGAGTTTATGTGTATATGAGTTAAGGAGTATCTACTCATTTGAGTTGTCTTGTGTATATGAGTGTTTGAGTTTATGAGTGTGTAGTGACAAGGTCACATCTACTCATTATTTGTTTTTTGGTTCTTTTAGAGTATGCCTTTAAAATACCATGCGAAACAGGTGCTATATGGTTATGCTTTAATAACCTAAATTGAACTGGTTCGACATTGTGACTCATACCGTACCGCAAAGCTTTGTCCGGGCTTATTTACGCGCCTCAACATCTGAACAAGACGCTTCTCGCGCACTCGCTGCGATCGATAGCTTTGCTGATGAGCGTGGCCTTAACATCTGCAATTACTACATCGAGAATGAATCTGGTTCGCGGCTCGACCGACCGGAATTATTCAGACTGCTGAACGACTGCCGACAGAACGATATTCTCCTCATTGAAGATGTTGATCGGCTTTCACGCTTAACTGGTGAAGACTGGAACAGCCTGAAGAAGTTGATTCGCCAGAAGGATATTCGAGTGATGGCCATCAACGTACCGACAACCTGGATTGCTTCAGCGAGCCATGATTTTGATAGTCGCATGTTTGCTGCAATCAACGATATGTTGCTTGATATGCTGGCTGCTGTGGCTCGTCGTGATTATGAACAACGCCGGGAACGTCAAAGGCAGGGGATTAATAAAGCTCAAAAGGAGGGAAAATATAAGGGGCGTCAGGTCAATCAGGCTCGATACGATGCAATTAATCGGTTGCTCGATAGCGGTAGTTCTTGGAGCCAGGTTCAGAAAATTATGGCCTGTAGTCGAGGGACAATTAGTAGTGCTGTAAAATCGAGGGAAGATAAACGTGCTTTGAGTAAGTAGTTACAACACACAAGAAAATGTCTACCCGTCCTAGCTGGTTGGCTTGTGAGATGTTCCAGATCTATATAAATATCACCCGAAATTTCATCATCTGGATTTTCGAAGAGCCGTCCCTAACTCGTAAGGCCTCCTATTATATCGCCACTGAGCGTGGCGAGGTTATCGGGAAGTTATGTTCAACCTTGCTTGTTAACCGCCACTAATTCTAAAGCACCATAATGAGCTTGCCTATGGCAATTAGGACACAATGCTATAGCATTTTCCACGGAATCTTCCCCGCCTTTAGAAAGCCACTCAATGTGGTGAACTTCGAGAAATGGTGTACCATCTTCTTTCAAGAAAGGCGCATCACGCTTACAGCTTTGGCACTTACCCTTAGGGAAGGTGCGAACAAGTCCCTGATATGAGATCATGTTTGTCATCTGGAGC
>NZ_JACASJ010000227.1:0-2425 GCF_013391025.1 Enterobacter sp. SECR19-1250
ATCATGCTAGCGGTGACGCAATAATTCCGATTGATGTTGACCTGCAGGACCCTATCGAAGTCATTCCTCATCTAATAGAGAAATGGCAGGATGGCGCTGACATGGTACTGGCCAAGCGCTCGGATCGCTCCACAGATGGCCGCCTGAAACGCAAAACCGCAGAGTGGTTCTATAAGCTACACAACAAAATCAGCAATCCTAAGATTGAGGAGAACGTCGGCGATTTCAGACTTATGTCACGCGAGATGGTTGAAAACATTAAGCTTCTGCCTGAGCGTAACCTCTTCATGAAGGGAGTTCTAAGTTGGGTAGGTGGAAGAACAGATGTGGTTGAATATGCCCGCGCCGAACGCGTTGCTGGCAGCACAAAATTCAACGGATGGAAGCTGTGGAATCTGGCTCTTGAAGGTATCACGAGCTTTTCAACGTTCCCGCTGCGCATGTGGACTTACATTGGTTTGTTAGTGGCAGGAATGGCATTCCTGTACGGTGCATGGATGATTATTGATACCCTGGCATTCGGTAACCCGGTTCGCGGATACCCATCCCTACTGGTGTCAATTCTGTTCCTCGGCGGCGTGCAGTTGATAGGAATAGGTGTTCTTGGCGAGTACATTGGCAGGATTTATGTCGAGGTTAAAAACAGGCCTCGCTACATAATCAAAAAGGGATGATATATGTTTGGAGAGTATAAAAAATATTCTTTATGTTCTTTCTCAATAATAGCTCCATTTATGGCTATTATATTTGCTGTTGGCAAACTCTATCTTGATGACAATGCCAGGGTAATGGATGGATACTATGGATGGGAAAATGAAGGGAGGCCGCTAGCCTCTTTAGTTATATACATATTAAACTTTGGAAGGATACTTACAGACATTTCTCCATTATCTCAACTTATAGCAATTGCTCTTGCTGTAGGTTCTTGCTCGATTATAGGAAGGGATGTCTTAAAGAAATCACCAGTAGTTTCCGCGATTGCAACATCTCCATTATTCATTTTCCCATTTTTTATTCAGAATCTTTCATTTAGATTTGATTCTGTGACAATGTGCCTTTCAATATTTATACTGTGCATTCCATTTATTGCTTTTTCAGGCAGGAGTGCGGCATCAAGCGCACTAATAACATTTTTGTCGGTGCAGTCATCATTATTGACTTATCAGGCATCACTTCCAGTATTTTATGCCATCCTGATGACTTGCTTTACTTATGACAAAGATAAGGACGCACGCAAATATATATTAGTTCTTGCATCGTCTGCATTTTCGCTACTACTGTATATTGCGGTGACAAGCAAGTCGTTTGTTACATCAGGATATGCTTCTGGGGTTGGAGGCATTTTAATGCCATCGCACCCTCAGTTTAAAGAAATAATTGAGTCAACATATAGGGTTGCAGTATATCCATTTGGAGTATTATTTGATAAACACTTCGCAATCGCCATTTCATTCATGTCGATTCTTTTTTTATTCTCCACAATAACATGTATCAACATTACTAGAAAATCAAATATCTTAGTTTTTTCGTTAATCACAATTGCGCTTGCATGTTCCATACTGATGTTTTACGTGCTTGAGAACCCAAGTATAAATCTGAGGATGATGATATGGGCGTCAGCAATTGTATTTATTGTTTTCTCTGTTGGAGCATTAAACTCCAATAAATATGCATATGTTATTTTAAGCATACCTCCGATAGTACTAATGTTCTCTTACGCAAATGATTACTATAACTCTCAAAAGTCTCAGTATGAACTTGAAACTATGCTTGTAAGAGAGATTGGGGGGAACAGAGAAATTAATAAGTTAAATACTCCAATTTATCTCAATGGATATTCAGGGCTTTCGCCACAAGCTAAACGCATCATTGAAAAAAGGCCTTTAATTCAAGATATGATGAGACACGACATTGGCACCTGGACAAGCGCAAAATTTGCTTACTTACATTACCCTATGGCCCAATGGAAATGGGTTGGTAAGTTAAAAGACAAAACATGGTGTGACCATGTGATCACACCATGGAATGGTTTCTACTCATCACACCCGTTCAAGGATGGAGTGGTGGTAACATTTGAGAAATGCAGTAACTAAACCAGGTTGCCGAAGTTCTGCCACGCAGTGCCGCTATACCTCTTACCGGCATAAGTGGCAGAACTGCTTTGATGCCATATCGTATCACCTGCCCCCCATATGTTAGTTCCAGAAAGTGCGTCATCGCCTACTTTTTTAGTTGCTCCATATATAATTCCTTTTTGGAAATTGGCAGTTCCAAGAAGTCTGTTTTTGTTATTGGCAGTGTCGTGAGGAATAGCTGTTAAATCAGATTCGTTGATCGTACAGGTATCCCTGAAAATAGTTGGGGTATTGGTGACCTGCCCCCACGATTAGATACAACACTCAGTTAGTAACGTCGGAATCTTCAT
>NZ_JACASJ010000228.1:0-2400 GCF_013391025.1 Enterobacter sp. SECR19-1250
TTACTCGGTAGACTCTATGAGGTAGTTTATTCCTAAATTAGCTGCGGAATGTCGGGTGATACAATAACAGGCACTGCAATTTGGGGGGTAGGAGATGTGGTTAATGACAATACTACATCATCAGCGGGTGGTTACATAGGAAAGATATACACAGCATCAGGATGGAAAAATTACGGAGCCATAAGCGCATAAAAAAAGCCCCGAAAGGGGCTTTAATTCAAAATGGAATACCATCATCATAAACTAGAATAGTCATTTTTTTAAATGTGAGCACTTCACTGGCGTAACCATAGCGCTCCTGTATACCAATGACGCACTTTTCTACGTCTGAACATTCTCTACCTTTTGAGATAGCGAAGAATTGCCTCTTCGGAAGACCATTTAGGAATTCTTCGGTATGCCATGATCGCATTGTTTGCCACCTCACTGAATATGGGTCCAGCCTATATCCATCACGAATGAATATAGGGAATATCTTTACATCCCCTCGACTAATCCAGTTAACAGTCATTGACTTATCCCAGAAATCACCGAAACCATATTGCAAGTCATGTTTCTTTAAGAAATCAATGTATTGATTATTCTCAGTTATTACACCTTTCGCCCACCACTTTTTCGTTTCATACGAGTTTATGGATGTAACAGCAAATAGAATAGTTATTACTAATAGTAACCTACTATATCTTCCCGATAGATTAATTGCTAGTATCGCGAATACACATGGAATTACGTTTACAAAAAAACGTGGTGGGCCTGGGAAAGACGAATTATTGCTTATAATGTATGAGGACACAATTCCGAGCAAAGAAAGGAATAATGTAATTGTTACATATCTCTTAATTCCACCACTTATCCATCCAATCCAAACAGAAATAAGTACCAAAAACAACATTACAAAGAACGAAGCAATATAAAATATATTGCCTTTCATTACAGAAATATTTATTGTTTCCCCTATCAATATGATGGAGCCATAAATGTTCTGCAACATCATACTGATATCAACAATTTCAAACTTCTGTATGTCGAAGCCCATCAGAATAGGCAGAACATGAGTAATTGATAATCCAAAAAAGGCGGCCATTACACAAAGATGAGATACTCTCCTTTCCTTTGAAAGGAATAGGTAGATCTCAACAAGAAGTATTGGCATAAAGAATGTAGGTGCGATCCACATATCAGATGAGTTCGCAATCAAACCTATAACGGCTATCATCGTTGTTATGTAAATGTTGTTCTTTGATAGGTTTTTGGTAAACAGCAACAACATTAGAAATCCATACGCAGCAGTTGAATAATGCGCAAATGGATGAGCAACAAACCCATCAGTTAACATTATCTGAGGCAATAATGTAGTTCCTACGATAACCGAAACATAGCTCCACTTTCCATTTGATATTTTAGATATCTCAGAAGAAAACAATGTAACTAGTGCTGCAAATAATATAGTAGAAATCAGCAACGGAATTACACCATCATCTCCTAGCAAAAAGAAGATTGCGAAGTTAATTGGGTATACAGTAAAATACCAATTATCAGGAGTGGGTCTCCAGTCAAAAAAAGAAGACACTCCCTTATCTAAAAACTCTCTCCATACTAATGGACTATTGGCATAATCAGAGTTTATTGGAAAGTATCTTGATATTATAAATGCCAAGAAAGAAAAAGAAATAGCATACATAATAATGGATGTGATTTTATTGTTTCTATTGTAATTCATAACTTAATTACCCTTTTTAATTATGTAACGAGGTCTGTGTTTAACCTCAACATAAATCCTGCCAATGTACTCGCCAAGAACGCCAATCCCGATCAGCTGTATGCCACCAAGGAACAAAATTGATACCAGCAGGGAAGGGTATCCGCGAACCGGGTTACCAAATGCCAGGGTGTCAAGAATCATCCATGCTCCGTAAATGAATGCCATTCCGGCTACGAACAAGCCGATATATGTCCACATGCGCAGCGGGAACGTTGAAAAGCTTGTTATCCCCTCAAGAGCAAGGTTCCATAGTTTCCAGCCGTTAAATTTCGTGCTTCCTGCCACACGTTCTGCGCGGGCATACTCAACAACATCGGTCCTACCGCCAACCCAACTCAGCACCCCCTTCATAAAAAGATTGCGTTCTGGCATGAGCTTAATATTTTCTACCACATCACGAGACATCAGGCGGAAATCGCCAACGTTTTCCTCAATCTGCGGGTAGCTGATTTTGTTGTGTAGCTTATAGAACCATTCTGCAGTCTTACGCTTCAGTCTGCCATCAGTGGAGCGATCAGAACGCTTGGCCAGCACCATGTCTGCGCCGTCCTGCCATTTCTCTAGAAGGTGAGGGATGACCTCTATAGGGTCCTGCAGGTCAACATCAATCGGAATTATTGCGTCACCGCTAGCATGAT
>NZ_JACASJ010000229.1:0-2285 GCF_013391025.1 Enterobacter sp. SECR19-1250
TCGGCCATCTTGGTCAGGCCCAGGTTGATCGCGTCGGCCAGGATCGTGGTCAGCAGCAGGTTCTTGTCCTTGGCCAGGTCGCCCGACTTCAGATGCGTGAAGTGCCGGGTGAAGCCCGTCCATTCGTCCACCTCCAGCAGCAGTTCGGTGATCTTGACGTGCGGCAGGATCATCGCCGTCTGGTCAATCAGGGCCTGCGCAGTGTCGGGTACCGCCGCATCAAGCGGCGTGATTTTCAGGCCCGATTCGGTGATGATGGCGTCTGGCAGGTCATTGGCCAGTGCCATGCGGTTGACGGTGGCGAGCTGCATTTCCAGCAGCGTCAGCCGGTCGTGCAGGTACTGGTCGCAGTCGGTGGCCACGGCCAGCGGCAATTCGCTGGCCCGCTTTAGGCTGGCGAATTTCGCGGGCGGCACCAGGTAGTCCTCGAAGTCCTTGAACTGGCGCGAACCCTGCACCCATATGTCGCCGGAGCGCAGCGCGTTCTTCAGCTCCGACAGCGCGCACAGTTCGTAGTAGCGCCGGTCGATGCCGGCGTCGGTCATCACCAGCTTCTGCCAGCGCGGCTTGATGAAGTCTGTCGGCGCGTCGGCAGGCACCTTGCGGGCGTTGTCGCTGTTCATGCCGCGCAGCACGTCGATGGCCTCCAGCACGTCCTTGGCGGCGGGCGCGGCCCGCAGCTTGAGCACGTCGAGGAATTCCGGCGCGTAGCGGCGCAGCGTGGCGTAGCTCTCGCCGATGCGGTGCAGGAAATCGAAGTCCTCAGGCTGCGCGAGCCGCTGCGCCTCGGTGACGCTCTCGGCGAAGGCGTCCCAGGACATGACGGCCTCGATGGCGGCGAACGGATCGCGGCCCGATTGCTTGGCCTCGATCAGTGCCTGACCGATGCGGCCGAACAGCCGCACCTTGGCGTTGATCGCCTTGCCGGATGCCTGGAACTGCTGCTGATGCTTGTTCTTGGCGGCGTTGAACAGCTTGCCCAGGATGCGGTCATGCAGGTCGATGATTTCGTCGGTAACGGTGGCCATGCCCTCAATGGCGAGCGCCACCAGGGTCGCGTAGCGGCGCTGCGGCTCGAACTTGGCCAGGTCGGCAGGCGTCATCTGGCCGCCCTCGCGGGCGATCTTGAGCAGCCGGTTCTGGTGAACCAGCCGCTCGATGCCGGAAGGCAGGTCGAGTGCCTGCCACGCCTTGAGGCGTTTGATGTGTTCGAGCATGTGCCGCGAGTTCGGCTTAGCGGGCGACTGGCGCAGCCAGGCAAGCCAGGTCGTTTGGCCGTTGTCCCGGCGCTTGAGCAGATCGTCGAGGCGGCGGCGATGCCCGTCCGACAGCGGCTCGGTCAAGGCGTCGTAGATGCGCCGGTTGGCGCGGGTGATTGCTTCGGCACAGACGCGCTCGATGACATCCAGCGTCGGAATGATGATGTGCCGGTGGCGCAGCGCATCGAGGACGCTGGCGGCCAGCACGATGCCCTTGTCGGTCTGCAAGGCCAGCTCGGTCGTGGCATGGACGGCCTGCCGATAGTGCGCCAGGCCGAACGGCTCCATGCCCAGGTACGCCCGCAGTTCGAGCAGATGCTCGCGCCGGGTTTCCTCCCGCTCAGCATACTGCGGCCAACACACCGGGTCGAGCCGCAGTTGCCGTCCGATCCATTGCAGCAGGGACATCGGCACCGCGGCGTCGGGAAGCAGGCCCTGACCGGGGAAGCGCAGCAAGCACAACTGCACCGCGACACCCAGTCGGTTCGCATCCCCACGTCGCTGGCGAATCAGTGACAGGTCGGCCTCGCTGAACGTGTAGTGCCGGATCAATTCATCTTCGGTATCGGGTAACGCTAGCAGGCTTGCCCGCTCGGCGGCGGTCAGAATGGAGCGTCGGGGCATGGTCAGTCGTCCGTTCTCAGGTATTGGTAGAGGGTTTCGCGGCTGATGCCGAACTCGCGGGCGAGCTGGGCTTTCTGCTCGCCGGCAGCGGCCCGTCGGCGCAGCTCGGCGACCCGCTCCGGCGAGAGCGCCTTCTTTCGACCCCGGTACGCACCGCGCTGCTTGGCGAGCGCGATGCCCTCGCGCTGCCGTTCACGGATCAAGGCCCGCTCGAACTCGGCGAACGCGCCCATCACCGACAGCATCAGGTTCGCCATCGGCGAGTCCTCGCCAGTGAAGGTCAGGCTCTCCTTGACGAACTCGATGCGCACACCGCGCTGAGTGAGCTTCTGCACCAGGCGGCGCAGGTGGCACTGTTGCAAAGTTAGCGATGAGGCAGCCTTTTGTCTTATTCAAAGGCCT
>NZ_JACASJ010000023.1:0-55107 GCF_013391025.1 Enterobacter sp. SECR19-1250
AATTTTAATCAGCGAGTCAGCTTGGGAAGAAATGACCTGCTTATTCGCACCTTCCTTAACATTAATTTCACATGAGCAACTTTTAACCAAAGCCTGCTATTACAGCGTGATCTATTGAAGCACTCAGATTTTACGAAAAGTCACTCAGGTAAACTTCCGCCTTAACCCTGGCCGCTATTTTATTTTTAATAGCACAATATGCAACAAAGATTAAAATTAACAGCACAATTAACCTTATAAAACGCTTTCATGCATAACTTTAGACCAGAAAATTTCAACGCAGGCAGCGAAAGAGATTCAACAGAATTTTTTCTATTGCACAAAATCTTCTTCTGTTTACCCTTCAAAACGAAGCGAGGGGGGAGTACATTGTTCCGTGCTGACTTCCACGGCAGGGAGCGGCAATAATAGCGAAAAGGTTAAAGGTTCATGTCCCCTATCGAAAAATCCAGCAAGCTAGATAACGTCTGTTACGACATCCGTGGCCCGGTTCTCAAAGAGGCAAAACGCCTGGAAGAAGAAGGCAATAAGGTTCTGAAACTCAACATTGGTAACCCTGCGCCGTTTGGTTTTGAAGCGCCGGATGAAATCCTGGTTGATGTGATCCGCAACCTGCCTACTGCACAAGGCTATTGTGATTCAAAAGGACTCTACTCCGCACGCAAAGCCATTATGCAGCACTACCAGGCACGCGGTATGCGTGACGTTACCGTTGAGGATATTTATATCGGCAACGGCGTCTCTGAGCTGATCGTGCAGGCCATGCAGGCATTGCTGAACAGCGGCGACGAAATGCTGGTACCCGCCCCGGATTACCCGCTGTGGACGGCGGCCGTATCACTCTCCAGCGGTAAGGCGGTGCACTATCTCTGCGACGAATCCTCTGACTGGTTCCCGGACCTCGATGATATTCGTGCAAAAATCACCCCGCGTACGCGCGGCATCGTGATTATTAACCCGAACAACCCGACGGGTGCCGTCTACTCTAAAGCGCTGCTGATGGAGATCGTGGAGATCGCCCGTCAGCATAAACTGATCATCTTCGCTGATGAAATTTACGACAAGATCCTGTATGACGCCGCGCAGCACCACTCTATCGCCGCGCTGGCGCCAGACCTGCTGACCGTCACCTTTAACGGCCTGTCTAAAACTTACCGTGTGGCCGGTTTCCGCCAGGGCTGGATGGTCCTCAACGGTCCGAAAAAACATGCGAAAGGTTACATTGAAGGGCTGGAGATGCTGGCTTCCATGCGTTTGTGTGCCAACGTTCCGGCCCAGCACGCGATCCAGACGGCGCTGGGCGGTTATCAGAGCATCAGCGAGTTCATCGTGCCCGGCGGCCGCCTGTACGAACAGCGTAACCGCGCCTGGGAGCTGATCAACGACATCCCTGGCGTCTCATGCGTGAAGCCTAACGGTGCGCTTTACATGTTCCCGAAAATCGACGCGAAGCGCTTCAACATTCACGATGACCAAAAAATGGTGCTTGATTTCCTGCTGCAGGAAAAAGTGCTGCTGGTTCAGGGCACGGCCTTTAACTGGCCATGGCCGGATCACGTTCGTATCGTGACGTTGCCGCGCGAAGACGACCTCGAAATGGCCATCAGCCGCTTCGGGCGATTCCTCTCCGGCTACCATCAGTAACACAATCATTCTGCCGGGTGGCGCTGCGCTAACCCGGCCTTCAAAATCCGCAAATTTGCATCTTCCCTCCCCTCCCCGCACAATGAAGTCTGTCGCAGTGAAGACAAAAGGTAACCTATGAGTCAGAGTCATTTTTTTGCCCACCTCTCCCGCCTGAAACTCATCAACCGCTGGCCTTTGATGCGCAATGTGCGCACCGAAAATGTCTCAGAACATAGTCTGCAGGTTGCAATGGTCGCGCATGCCCTTGCGGCCATTAAAAACCGCAAATTCAACGGTCAGGTCAATGCGGAACGTATCGCGCTGCTGGCGATGTATCACGATGCGTCAGAAGTGCTGACCGGGGATCTCCCCACGCCGGTGAAATACTTCAATTCGCAGATTGCACAGGAATATAAGGCCATTGAGAAGATTGCCCAGCAGAAACTGATTGAGATGGTCCCGGAAGAGCTACGCGACGTCTTTGAGCCGCTGATTGACGAACATCAGTATACGGAAGAGGAAAAGTCACTGGTGAAGCAGGCGGACGCGCTCTGCGCCTACCTGAAATGTCTGGAAGAGTTGTCTGCGGGGAATAACGAGTTTTTACTGGCCAAAACGCGTCTGGAGAAGACGCTGGAATCCCGCCGCAGCGAAGAGATGGATTATTTTATGCAGGTGTTTGTGCCGAGCTTCCATTTATCGCTGGATGAGATCAGCCAGGATTCTCCGTTGTAATTTTTCGCCGGGTGGCGGCTTCGCCTTACCCGGCCAACGTTTCTGCGCTCACGCTAAAACGGGAATAACACCGGAATCAGCACCACACATACCAGCATCACCAGTATGGTGAACGGTACGCCAATCTTCACGAAATCGCTAAAGCGGTAATTCCCCGGCCCCAGTACCAGCGTGTTAACCGGCGAAGAGACCGGCGTCATAAACGCCGCAGAGGCCGCCATCGCCACCATCATCGCAAAGGGGTACGGCGACACGCCCATCGATTTCGCCATCGCCAGTGCAATAGGCGCCATCAGCACCGCCGTGGCGGTATTGGAAATGAACAGCCCTATCGTGGCGCACATCACGAACAGGCACACCATCATCATATACGGACCGTATCCCCCGCCGATGTCCATGAGCCCTTTAACCACTAAATCCACCCCACCGGTTTTTTGCAGGGCAAGGGCGAATGGCATCATCCCGACAATCAAAATGATGCTTGGCCAGTGAATTGCTTTATAGGCGCTCTCGGCATCAATACAGCGAAACTTGCCCATCAACAGGCAGGCAATAATCGCCGCCACCGGGTTCGGGATCTCGTCGGTGAGCATTAGTGCCACCATCAGCACCAGACAAAAAATGGCGTGAGGCGCCTGGCTGTGGGCCGGAGAGGCATCGCTCTCCTCAACGGGCATGTTGAGTACCACAAAATCGCGGCCTTTTTGGCCGAGCTGGCTGATAAGCTTCCAGTTACCCACCACGAGAAAAATATCGCCCAGCAGGATAGGCTCATCCACCACGGCCCCTTCCATCGCCACGCCATCACGCTTCAGGCCGACGACATTAAGGCCGTAGCGGGTACGGAACCCCATTTCACGCACGGTTTTGCCCAACAATTCCGATTCCGGGATCAGCGACACTTCCGCCATACCCACATCCAGCGCCTGGTCGGAGAAATACTCTCCGCGTAGCACCATCGACTCCAGCAGCTGCTCACTGCAAAACTCACGCAGATCGACCTCTGCGGTGGACATATCGATCAGCAGAACGTCACGCGCCCGGAATTCGGACACCCCGTTCACGTTGACGATGACCCGGCGAAAGCGACGCCAGCGCTCTACGCCGATCACGTTCGCGCCATACCGCTCGCGCAGCTTCAGGTCATCCAGGCGCTGGCCGACCATTGGCGAACCGGGACGAATGGCCAGACGGCGGGCGCGGCCGGCCAGACGGTACTCTTTGATCAGATCGCGGAAGGTGCGTCGTTTCCAGCCATCTTTAGTTTTGTCCTGCTTCTCGCCTTTCAGGGCGAAGCGAGTCAGCAGCATATACACCACACCCATCAACAAAATGACCAGCCCAAGCGGGGTGACGCTGAAGAAGCTAAAGCCCTCCAGCCCTTCACGTATCAGCTCGCTATTGACCACCAGGTTTGGCGGCGTGGCCACCAGGGTCATCATGCCGCTGATGAGCCCGGCAAAGCTCAGGGGCATCATCAGGCGCGACGGTGAGGTTTGCATCCGCATGGAGACGCTCAACACCACCGGGATAAAGATGGCAACGACGCCCGTCGAGCTCATAAAGGCTCCCAGCCCGGCGACCGTTAGCATGAGGTAGATCAGCATTTTGGTTTCGCTGTTGCCAGCCCCCCTCACCAGCCATGCCCCCACGAGTGTCGCCACGCCGGTGCGCACCAGCCCGTCGCCGATAATAAACAGCGCGGCAATCAGAATGACGTTAGGATCGCTAAACCCCGAGAAGGCTTCCGGCAGCGTGAGCGTACCGCTCAGCGCAAACGCAACGATAACAAACAAAGCGACGGCATCCATGCGCACTTTGCCTGTAGCAAACAGAATGATGGCGATTAAAAGCAGGCTGAGCACCCAGATCAGTTCACCGTTCACAACATGTCCTTGTCAGAGAGAGATGCGAAATTGTGCCATAAAAAAGCCCCAGCAGCGTGGGGCTAAATCATGGGATTACACTTTTAGCGAGACGGTTACAATACCGTCTGGCGCCTTAGCGATATCAAGCGCGGTCAGCGTATTGAGCACAAAGTCCGCCTCGTCCAGACGGGGAGAATCGGCCGGAACGTTGACGGCAATAACGTGGCAGCCGGCGTTCAATCCGGCCAGCACGCCCGCTGCCGCATCTTCCACCACCACGCACTCCGCCGGGGGGATGCCCAGCAGTTCTGCACCCAGCAAAAAGGCATCAGGTTCCGGTTTGCCGCGTTTCACGCGCTCAGCGGTAATGAACACGTCCGGCGTGGGTAAACCCGCCGCCTTATGACGAGCGTGAGCCACGGGAACCGAGCCGGAGGTGACAATGGCCCACGGAATTTGCGCTTCATTCAAATGCTCAAGCAGTTCACGAGCACCGGGTAACGCGGTAATGCCGTCCGTATCGGTGGCTTCAATGTGTTCCAGATATTTAAACTCTGCCTGAATTTCGTCCTCAGAGCGTCCCGCCAGAAAATGGCGGAGCGAGGTTATGGCCTGTTTGCCGTGGATAAAATTCAGCACGTCCTGATGGTCGATGCCATGTCTGTCCGCCCAATGGCACCATGAACGCTCTACAACCGGTAGCGAATCCACCAGCGTACCGTCCAGATCAAACAGAAAACCTCTACACTGCACACGCACCTCCGTCAGGCATTAATGATTTGTTGAATTTCGTTGCTGCTTAAGTGGTACTGGCGCGGGCAGGCGTGCCATGCGCTCAGCATGCGCTGGTATTTTTCCCACATAGGGGTCTGCGCGTTAAAGCCGTGGGTGCCCGCATCAAAGTGCGTATAACGCCCTTCTGTATTCACCATAAAGCGGACATAGCTCAGATAGCGCGCTTCCGTTGCGGCATCAAAGCCTAAGAAAGTGACGCGGCGCTCGTCAATGGACTGCTGATCTTTCAGGTTGGTCCAGGACACGTGAAGCGCGTGGTACATCTCCATAATGTCGATCACGATGCGGCAGGTTTCTTCTTTCAGCTCGCCAAACTCGCGGTCCAGTTCACGCATCTGCAAACCAAAGCCGCGTTCGACGATGGTCTGCAGGCGGCTGTAGCGCTCAGCGTTATCGGGATCAAGCATAGTCATCATTTTGTACTGGTTGGACAAAATCAGACGTTGAGCATGGGTCATTTCCATCTTTCGACTCCTGTAGCGCATGGCACTTGAAAAAAAAGACACGGTAACGGTGTGTTACTGTGCCTTCTTTTATTAGTCGTTTCGATGATCAATCACAAATCATCGAGGAATGTTTTATCAAGTTGCTTAAAAGCTCGCTTAAGCGTGTCAGCCAGCGCCTGATAATCGGGCTTGCCTTCAACCGGAGCGAGCGCCTGACCGGCTTCTTCCAGTTTCCCGCGAACGTCATAAAACCAGTGTAAAATAGAAGGCGGCAGAGGTGTGATTGAACGCTTACCTAACCACCACAGCCCCTGCATCGGCAGGCTTAACGCAAAAAGCGCCGTCGCCACGGCAGGGCCGAGCTGTCCGCCCAGCGCAATTTGCCAGCAGAGGGTAAAAATAGCGACAGGAGGCATGAAGCGAATCGCGTAGCGCGTGGCGCGGATTGTGCGATTCTCAATGAACATGGGTGCAAGGCGTTTTTCCATCGGCCACGTCTTCGCGTAATGCTGTCCCCGACGAAACAGACTAAAAAAATTCACGGACGGGATCTCAGGTGTCGACATGGCATACCTCAACTTCACATATAAAAATTAAAATTTTCGTGCAAAACCACAACAAGCTATGACAACGTTCAAAATATTTTGTCATCACTACCCCGTATCGGGTATCCTGTGCCAGCCTGATAGGGCCGTAGACGAGAATCGTTAACTCGTCAAATTATCGCATATTATGCCATTGTCTGAAAAATGTTCAAAATGGCTTAAAATCATAGGTATTTCTTCCATCCTGCCAGAATGTTCGTTTGGCATGATGTTAATCATAAATGTCTGGGTCAGCATGCGTTACGCTTTTAGACTCTTTGACGTTTTTTTAGCCACGTATCAATTATAGGTACTTCCATGTCGAGTAAGTTAGTACTGGTTCTGAACTGCGGTAGCTCCTCACTGAAATTCGCCATCATCGATGCGCTCAACGGTGACGAGTACCTCTCTGGTTTGGCCGAATGTTTCCATCTGCCTGAAGCACGTATCAAGTGGAAGATGGACGGCAGCAAACAAGAAGCGGCTTTAGGTGCAGGCGCCGCTCACAGTGAAGCGCTGAACTTTATCGTTAACACTATTCTGGCACAAAAACCAGAACTGTCTGCTCAGCTGACTGCGATTGGTCACCGTATCGTCCATGGTGGCGAGAAATACACCAGTTCCGTCGTGATTGACGACTCTGTTATCCAGGGCATCAAAGACTCTGCATCTTTTGCACCGCTGCACAACCCGGCGCACCTGATCGGTATCGCTGAAGCGCTGAAATCCTTCCCGAATCTGAAAGACAAAAACGTGGCCGTGTTTGACACCGCGTTCCATCAGACCATGCCGGAAGAGTCTTACCTCTATGCCCTGCCATACAGCCTCTACAAAGAGCACGGTGTTCGTCGCTATGGCGCGCACGGCACCAGCCACTTCTATGTGACTCAGGAAGCGGCAAAAGTGCTGAACAAACCGGTTGAAGAAGTGAACATCATCACCTGCCACCTGGGCAACGGTGGTTCCGTTTCTGCAATCCGCAACGGTAAATGTGTTGATACCTCCATGGGTCTGACCCCGCTGGAAGGTCTGGTGATGGGTACGCGTTCCGGTGACATCGACCCGGCGATTATCTTCCACCTGCACGACACCCTGGGCATGAGCGTTGACCAGATCAACAAAATGCTGACCAAAGAGTCTGGCCTGCTGGGTCTGACCGAAGTCACCAGCGACTGCCGTTACGTTGAAGACAACTACGCAGAGAAAGAAGACGCTAAACGTGCAATGGACGTTTACTGCCACCGTCTGGCTAAATACATCGGCTCTTACACTGCGCTGATGGATGGCCGTCTGGACGCTGTTGTCTTCACCGGTGGTATCGGTGAGAACGCGGCAATGGTTCGCGAACTGTCCCTGGGCAAACTGGGCGTTCTGGGCTTTGAGGTTGATCACGAGCGTAACCTGGCTGCCCGCTTCGGCAAGTCTGGCTTCATCAACAAAGAAGGCACCCGCCCTGCTCTCGTTATCCCAACAAACGAAGAGCTGGTCATCGCGCAAGACGCGCACCGTCTGACTGCTTGATTCCACACCGCCAGCTCTGCTGGCGGTGCTGTTTTGTCACCCGCCACAATCAGGCGGTAACGAAAGAGGATAAACCGTGTCCCGTACTATTATGCTGATCCCTACCGGAACCAGCGTCGGCCTGACCAGCGTCAGCCTTGGCGTGATCCGTGCTATGGAACGCAAAGGCGTTCGTCTGAGTGTCTTTAAGCCAATCGCCCAGCCACGTGCCGGTGGCGATGCGCCAGACCAGACCACCACCATCGTTCGTAAGAACTCCAATCTGCCAGCGGCCGAACCGCTGAAGATGAACCACGTTGAATCTCTGCTCTCCAGCAACCAGAAAGACGTGCTGATGGAAGAGATCATCGCCAACTACCACGCCAATACAAAAGACGCGGAAGTGGTGCTGGTTGAAGGCCTGGTTCCGACCCGCAAACACCAGTTTGCCCAGTCGCTGAACTTCGAAATTGCGAAAACCCTGAACGCCGAGATCGTCTTTGTGATGTCTCAGGGCACAGATACCCCAGAGCAGCTGAAAGAGCGTATCGAACTGACCCGCAGCAGCTTCGGTGGTACTAAAAACACCAACATCACGGGCGTAATCGTCAACAAACTGAATGCGCCTGTGGATGAGCAGGGCCGTACGCGTCCTGACCTGTCCGAGATTTTCGACGACTCTTCCAAAGCGAAAGTCATTAAAGTTGACCCGGCTAAACTGCAGGAATCCAGCCCGCTGCCGGTTCTGGGCGCGGTGCCGTGGAGCTTCGATCTGATTGCCACTCGTGCCATCGATATGGCGCGTCACCTGAACGCCACCGTGATCAACGAAGGCGACATCAATACCCGCCGCGTGAAATCCGTGACCTTCTGCGCCCGCAGCATTCCGCACATGCTGGAGCACTTCCGTGCAGGATCCCTGCTGGTGACCTCCGCAGACCGTCCAGACGTGCTGGTTGCTGCCTGCCTGGCCGCGATGAATGGCGTAGAAATCGGTGCTATCCTGCTGACCGGTGCTTACGAGATGGATCCACGCGTCAGCAAGCTGTGCGAACGTGCGTTCGCGACTGGCCTGCCGGTATTCATGGTTAATACCAACACCTGGCAGACCTCCCTGAGCCTGCAGAGCTTCAACCTGGAAGTGCCGGTTGATGACCACGAGCGTATCGAGAAAGTTCAGGAATACGTTGCAAGCTACATCAACGCAGACTGGATCGAATCGCTGACCGCAACCTCCGAGCGCAGCCGTCGTCTGTCTCCTCCGGCCTTCCGTTACCAGCTGACCGAGCTGGCGCGTAAAGCGGGCAAACGTGTTGTTCTGCCAGAAGGCGACGAACCACGTACCGTGAAAGCGGCCGCAATCTGTGCAGAGCGCGGCATCGCGACCTGTGTGCTGCTGGGTAACCCGGATGAGATTAACCGCGTTGCGGCATCCCAGGGTGTTGAGCTGGGTGCTGGCATCGAAATCGTTGATCCAGAAGTGGTTCGCGAAAGCTACGTTGCCCGTCTGGTCGAACTGCGTAAGAACAAAGGCATGACCGAAGCCGTTGCGCGTGAGCAGCTGGAAGACAACGTGGTGCTGGGTACGCTGATGCTGGAGCAGGACGAAGTTGACGGCCTGGTATCCGGTGCGGTTCACACTACCGCGAACACCATCCGTCCACCGCTGCAGCTGATCAAAACGGCTCCAGGCAGCTCTCTGGTTTCCTCCGTGTTCTTCATGCTGCTGCCTGAACAGGTTTACGTTTACGGCGACTGTGCGATCAACCCGGATCCAACCGCAGAGCAGCTGGCTGAAATCGCAATCCAGTCCGCGGACTCCGCGATTGCCTTCGGTATCGAACCACGCGTCGCGATGCTTTCCTACTCTACCGGCACCTCTGGTGCAGGTAGCGACGTAGAGAAAGTGCGTGAAGCGACCCGTATTGCACAGGAAAAACGCCCTGATCTGATGATCGACGGCCCGCTGCAGTACGATGCCGCAGTTATGGCTGACGTTGCGAAATCCAAAGCGCCAAACTCCCCGGTTGCAGGTCGCGCTACCGTGTTCATCTTCCCGGATCTGAACACCGGTAACACCACCTACAAAGCGGTACAGCGTTCAGCAGACCTGATCTCGATCGGGCCAATGCTGCAGGGTATGCGCAAACCTGTGAACGACCTGTCTCGTGGCGCGCTGGTAGACGATATCGTCTACACAATCGCGCTGACGGCGATCCAGTCTTCGCAGCAGCAGTAAATAAGGTCTTGCCGGATGGCGCTTCGCTTATCCGGCCTACAGGACCGTAGGCCCGGTAAGCGCTAGCGCCACCGGGCAACAAAAAGGCGACCCCACGGTCGCCTTTTTTATTTACAGCAGCTCTCGCGCCGCTGAAACGATGTCATGCGCCGTCAGGCCATACTCCTTCTGCAGGAAGTCCTGCGTCCCTACCTGACCATAACGCTCCTTCACCCCCACGCGACGCATCGGCACCGGGCAGGTCTCCACCAGCACTTCCGCCACCGCCGAGCCCAGCCCGTTGTGAATGCTATGGTTTTCGCAGGTCACGATCCGCCCGGTTTTCTCGGCGTAGTTTTTCACCAGCATCCGGTCGATGGGCTTCAGGGTAAACATGTCTATCACTGCCGCGCTAACGCCCTCCTGCTCAAGCTGACGGGCCGCTTCCAGCGCTTCGGCCACCATAATGCCGTTGGCAATCAGGGTAATGTCGCTTCCTTCGCGCAGAACATTGCCTTTGCCGATGGTAAACGTTGAACCCGGGGCATACACGCTCGGCGCCTGCTTACGGATAGTACGTACCCAGTAGAACCCGTCGAGGTCGATAAGCTGGCGCAGTATGTCTTCAAACATCACCGCGTCAGTCACCTCCAGCACTACCGAATGCGCCAGACCGCGCACAATGCCCATATCCTCGAACGACATATGCGTCCCGCCGTTGTGGCAGGCCGTCACGCCCGCATCCGAGGCAATAACCTTCACGTTATTACGCTGGTAGTCCAGGGACATAAACAGCTGGTCGAAGCAGCGACGGCTGGCAAACGCGGTAAAGGTATGAACAAACGGCTTGCGGCCGGTGAGTGACAGCCCGGCCGCGGTACCGATCACGTTGGCCTCCATAATGCCGCAGTTGATCACATGTTGCGGATAATCGCGCGCCACGCCGTCCATCGCCATTGAGCTCATCAGATCCGCTTCCAGGGCGATGATCTCGCTCCCGGCTTCAATCTGTTTTGCCACAAAGCCCGCGTAGATCTTACGCATCTCTATGGCATCTTTCTGTCCTGCAGGTGCAACCTTAATCATGAGTTACCTCCAGCTGGCGGATCGCCTCGTCGAGGGCCGCTTTGCTCTCCGGGGTCAATCGCAGATGGTGCGAGTTACCCAGCTGTTCCAGATACGCCACTCCCTGTCCTTTGATGCTGTCGAGGATCACCACCCGCGGACGCGCATCCGCTGGCGGAACCGGTGCAGTGACCTTCAGCAGTGCCGGGATGTCATCTCCTTTCACCGTCACCACGTCAAAACCAAAGGCGCGGAATTTCCCTTCCAGATCGAACGCGCAGATGATCTCATCCAGCTCGCCATCAAGCTGTTGTTTGTTCCAGTCCACGAACACCGTCAGGTTGTTAAGACGATGGTGGGCAATAAACTGGAACGCTTCCCAGCACTGCCCTTCGTTCAGCTCGCCGTCACCGACGATGCAAAAGACCCGATTTGACCGCCCGGCCAGCTTGTGCGACAGCGCCATGCCGCCCGCGATGGAGATCCCCTGGCCAAGCGAACCGGTCGTGGCATCCACACCGCGTGTTTTTAGCCGGTCCGGATGGCTTGGCAGGCGTGTGCCGTTCTGGTTAAGCGTGCTCAGCTCTTCCATCGGGAAATAGCCCTTAATCGCCAGCGTACTGTACAGGGCCGGTCCCGCATGGCCCTTCGACAGGACAAAGTAGTCTCGTTCTGGCCAGTCCGGGTCTGCCGGGTCAATTTTCATTACCGCACCGTACAGTACGGCCAGGGTTTCGACGACCGACATACTGCCGCCGTAGTGACCAAATCCCAGCTGCGTCAGCGATTTCAGGGTCTCGAGTCGAATTTGACGCGCGAGTTCGGTTATCTCATTCTCGTTCATGATTTGGCTCCGGTGTTTTCCTGCGCATTACCACCCGCAGATTTGTTTTTCGCGAACACGTTGTACGCCACCAGCAGCGCGAACAACGCAACGACAAGCCCGGTGATGGCCAGTGGTGACAGGAAGCGCGCCAGGTTGCCAAGCACAATCCCGACGGCGCCGAAGTCAGCGTCCGAGAAAGTGGTATTGGCAAAGCCAATGGCTCCCAGTACAGGCAGCAGCAGCACCGGCAGGAAGGTGATTAAGAGCCCGTTGGCAAAGGCGCCAATCATTGCCCCGCGACGTCCACCGGTGGCGTTACCAAACACGCCCGCGGTTGCGCCGGTGAAGAAGTGCGGCACCACACCCGGCAGGATCAGCACCCAGTTAAACTGGCCGCAGATAATTAACCCCACAATCCCCCCGAGGAAGCTGAACAGGAAGCCAATCAGCACCGCGTTGGGCGCATACGGATAGACCACCGGGCAGTCCAGGGCCGGACGCGCATTGGGCACCAGTTTTTCTGAGAAGCCGGTAAAGGCCGGGACGATTTCTGCCAGAATCAGGCGTACACCCTGCAGGATGATGAACACCCCTGCGGCGAAGGTGATTGCCATGATAATGGCGTAGACCAGGTAGTTCTGACCGCCGCTGAAGGTCGCCTCGACGTATTCACGCCCGGCGCTCACCGCCATGATCAGGTAGATAATCATCATGGTCAGAGAGATGGAGATCGAGCTGTCACGCAGGAAGCTCAGGTTCTTCGGCAGGTTCATCTCTTCGGTTGAACGTGAACCTTTGCCGACCTTGCTGCCAATCCAGCCGGACAGCACGTAGCCCAGAGTGCCGAAATGGCCGAAAGCAATATCATCGTTGCCGGTAATGCGCTTCATGTAACGCTGCGCAATCGCCGGGAAGAAGGCCATGACCAGCCCGAGGATCAGCGACCCCGTAAAGACCAGCCCTACCCCTTCAAAGCCCGCAACCGTGAGGATCACCCCAATCATGCACGCCATGTAGAACGTGTGGTGTCCGGTCAGGAAGATATACTTCAGACGGGTAAAGCGGGCGACGAGAATATTGGCCACCATCCCAAACGCCATAATCAGCGCAGTCGAGGCCCCATATTTTTCCAGCGCAATGGAAACAATCGCTTCATTATTGGGAATAATGCCCTGGATATTAAAGGCGTGTTCAAACATACCGCCTAATGGATTTAATGACCCCACCAGCACGGTGGCGCCACCGCCCAGCACAATAAACCCGAGAATAGTTTTAATGGTCCCTTTTACAACGTCAGAAAAGGCTTTTTTCTGCGCAACGAGACCAATTAAGGCAATCAGGCCCACCAGCACGGAAGGGACTTTTAAAATATCGACAACGAAATTCAGCGTTTCAAGGATAAACATATCCACCTCGCCTTATCAGGGTTATTGTCTTTCGAACCAGGCACGCAGCTGCGCTTCAAGTTCGTTGATATCGATGATGTTATTGATCACCACCAGCTGGTTTTCCGGCACGCTGGCGCTGGAGGCAATATCTTTCGCCATCACGAAAAGTTCGGCCGCACCGGGCGTGGCTGAAGAGAGATCGGAGTGCTCAACCTCGGCGTCAATGTCCAGCTTCTTAAGCACTTTTTTAATATTCATTTCGACCATAAAACTACTGCCCAGGCCAGAACCGCATATAGCCATGATTTTCATTGTTGTCCCCTTTTTTGCGTAGAGTATGTCCCATCACGCTTGCGCGTAATGTGTGTGACGAGTCGGATTAAATAATTAAATCAGAAGCGGTCGATTATCGTTTTAATTTCCTCCAGGGTATTCGCCTGATGTAATTCCGCCATATCCTCATCGCTTGAAAATAATTCAGCCAGCGCAGAGATCATTTCGATATGGCTGTGTTTATCCGGTGCCGCCAGCATAACGATCACATCGATGGGATCAAATTCGCCTGCACCGAATGAAACGCCCTTCCTGAGTTTTAATAATGAGAGGCCCAGTCCTTTTGCCCCCTCTTCCGGCCGCGCATGCGGCATGGCCAGCCTTGGTGCCAGCACATAATAGGGTCCTAAAGTGTGGTGCTGCTCAATAATGGCCGTCACGTATTCCGGCGCAATGACCTGCAGCTCCAGCAACGGTTTCGCGCATATCTCCAGCGCCTGCGGCCAACTCTCAACGCTATCCTGCAGCGTGATGGTTGTATCATATATCCACTTTTTGAGCATTTTCCCTCCCGACATCGCGCTAAAGATGAACAAACTTTATTCAACACATAACGAATTGGCTGCGATCAGGATCACAAAGATAGCGCTACCAATATCTAACATTCAGAGGTGTGATAGCGCTATCAAATTGACATCCTGGCGCGAAATCACAGCAAAAAAAGGGATTTAAGGCGTATACTGCCTGTCACGTGAAGCGAAGGATGAAATGAGTGGCGTCCTGTCAGCAGGAAGGTGTATGTCTCTAACCCGAAAACGGCGCAGTACCGGTAAAGTGACACTTGCCGATGTCGCACAGCTTGCCGGTGTGGGCACAATGACCGTGTCCCGTGCTCTCCGCACGCCTGAACAGGTTTCCGATAAACTGCGAGAAAAAATAGAAGCCGCGGTACAAGAGTTAGGCTATATGCCCAATCTTGCAGCCAGTGCGCTGGCTTCGGCCTCGTCATGGACGATTGCGATGGTCGTCCCCAATCTTTCCGAAGCCGGTTGTTCCGAAATGTTCGCCGGGCTCCAGCAGGTGTTACAGCCCGCCGGCTATCAGATCATGCTGGCCGAATCCCAGCATCGTCTTGAACAGGAAGAGAAATTGCTGGAAACGCTGCTGGCGTCAAATATCGCCGCAGCGATTTTGCTCAGCGTCGAACATACCGACACCGTGCGTCATTGGCTGAAAAACGCCTCGATTCCGGTGATGGAGATGGGCGCCATGCGCGCCGATCCTATCGATATGAATATCGGGATTGATAACGTCGCGGCCATGTATGAACTTACGGAAATGGTCATCAAACGCGGCTACCAGAACATCGGCCTGCTGTGTGCCAACCAGGAGCAGTGGATTTTCCAGCAGCATTTGCAGGGCTGGTACAAAGCGATGCTGCGCCACCATATGTCACCTAACCGGGTGATTAACGCCGCCATGCCGCCGAGCTTTTCGACGGGGGCCGCACAACTTCCTGAATTTCTGCTGGCGTGGCCGGAGCTGGATGCGTTGGTTTGCGTCTCAGATGAACTGGCCTGTGGCGCGCTGTACGAGTGCCAGCGCAGGCGGATCAAGGTGCCGGACGATTTGGCCGTGGTCGGGTTTGGCGACAGCGACGTCAGCCGTGTCTGTCAGCCGCCGCTTACGACGATGGCAGTACCCCATCGTAAGATTGGTATTGAAGCGGGACGTGCATTGCTGGAACGTCTGAATGACGGAGACTGGCGCGATCAGAAACCCATCGCATCCAGTCTGTGTCTGAGGGAGAGCTGCTAAAGCTTATTCGGCCTCTTCTTCTTTCTCAGATTTGGTCGATTCGTTTTTGGCGTTGCGGGTCATCCACAGCGCCAGCGCTTTTAACGAATCCGGCGTGAACTCGTCACAACGCGCGGTGATCTCTTCCGGCGTCATCCAGCTCACTTCGCTAACTTCTTCTTCCTGCAGGGCGAACGGCCCGTGGGAAACGCAGCTAAACAGCCCGCCCCAGACACGGCAATGTTCGTCTTCAAAATAGAACTGTCCATGCTCGGCAAACGGTACACCCGCAATGCCTAGCTCTTCTTCCGCTTCACGGCGTGCGGAATCCAGCAGGACCTCATCCGCCTGAACGACACCGCCCGCAGTGGCATCCAGCATACCAGGGAGAAAATCTTTGGTGTCCGTGCGGCGTTGAACCAAAATTTTGCCCATGCCGTCATGAACAACAATATACGTCGCACGATGACGCAGGCGTTCAGCGCGCATTTGTTCGCGGCTGGCCTGCGCGATCACTTCATTCTCTTCGTTGACAATGTCAACCCACTCTGTACTTGCCAAATGACTCTGCTCCACCATCGGGAAACCTTCTCGTCTAAGCGCTCTTACGGCGCGTTTACAGTTGAGGTGTAACTTACGGATTAATCGCTACCTGTGCAATAACTTGCTGATCATTAAGTGCGATAACGCTTAACGTATGCTCATCAAGCATGCCATAGCTCGCCGGGTATCCGCTTTTCGGGATGCTGACCGAACCAGGGTTGAAGTGATAAATCTCCCCGCGTTTTTCTGCTACCGGAATATGAGTATGACCGTAAACCAGGACATCGCCAGCGGCCAGCGCCGGGAGATTATCCGGGCTAAAAAGATGACCATGGGTGAGAAACAGACGGCATTTTTCCAGCAGTACCTGTTGCCACGGAGCGGTAATGGGGAAGTGCAGCAGCATCTGATCCACTTCGCTGTCGCAGTTACCGCGCACGGCGATAATGCGCGAGGCATACGGGTTGAGTTTTTCCGCCACCTGCGCAGGGGCATAGCCTTCCGGCAATGCGTTACGTGGGCCATGGTTCAACACGTCACCCAGAATAACCAGCCACTGCGCCCCACTTTGTGCGAACAGGGAAAGAACGCGCTCGGTCGCGGGCAGCGATCCATGGATATCCGACGCAAACATCAGTTTCATCAGTCACTCCTCAGAAAAACAGACTGCCCTTATCATACCTTAAGCGCCAGGGCTTATCAGCCGACGCGCTTAGCGGAGAGTGCCACATAGCGCTGCACCGACGCACGTTGCCACTGGAAAGTGGCGTAATCCACCAGCAGCTGGGGAACGTCATCGCCGTTAAGGATCAAGCGGTTCAGCATCAGCGCCAGGTCGGTATCGGCAATACACCATTCGCCAAACAGGTTCGGGTTACCGTGGGCCAGCAGCGAGGTGGCGGTGTCAATCAGCTTTTGCGCGCTCTGCGCCCCCTCAGTACTCAGGGCGGGCTTTTTCACACCCGCAAATACCACATCCGTGGAGCGTTCAACGCGAATCGGCACCAAATCGCTGCGTAACCACGCCTGGATTTGCCGTGCCCGGGCCCGCTTTTGCAGATCGTGAGGATAAATACGCTCCCACTCTGGTGGCGCGAACCGATCTTCCAGGTATTCATCGATCGCAGACGATTCGCTCAGGGCGAAACCATCAATATCCAGTACCGGCACGCGCCGGGTCAGATCGTAACCCTGCCACTGCGGTTTCAGATGTTCACCGCCGTCCAGATCAACGGTTTTCAGGCTAAATGACAGCCCTTTTTCCGCCAGCGCCACGTACACGCTCATGACATAGGGTGAAAAGAATTGGGCATCGGACCACAACGTGATTACAGGCTGGTTCATAACATCCTCATCGGCTGATCGGTATTCCCTCAACATATAGTCTCTTTACGCCGCTGTCACTTGATGAAAACTCACGATTTTGCACAACCACCTATACTGATTGGTCATGGCATTACACTTCACACTGACAGGAGTTGAGAATGATCGACCTTTATTACGCCCCTACTCCAAACGGCCATAAGATCACCCTCTTTCTTGAAGAAGCCGAGCTGGAATACAGGATCATCCGCGTGGATATCAGCAAAGGCGATCAGTTCAGGCCTCTCTTTCTGGCCATCTCACCGAACAACAAAATCCCGGCCATCATCGATAACCTGCCAGCTGATGGCGGCAAACCGTTGAGCCTGTTTGAATCGGGGGAGATTTTGCTCTATCTGGCGGAGAAAACCGGCAAACTGCTGAGCGGGGAACTGCGCGAGCGTCACCACACGCTACAGTGGCTGTTCTGGCAGACAAGCGGCCTGGGCCCGATGCTGGGGCAGAACCACCACTTTACCGCTTACGCGCCACAACCCATCCCGTATGCGATAGAGCGCTATCAGGTGGAAACGCAGAGGCTGTACGGCGTACTGAACCGTCGGCTGGAAAAATCACCGTGGCTCGGGGGCGATCATTACAGTATCGCCGATATCGCCTGCTGGCCGTGGGTGAATACCCATGAACGTCACCGTATTGATTTAGCCTCTTACCCGGCGGTTAACAACTGGTTTGAACGTATCCGCACCCGCCCGGCGACCGAGCGTGCGATGAAAAAAATCCAGGAGATTTAGGCCTGCGCCCGGTTGGGCGCGTGTCAGGCTCTCATGTATTATGGGGAGGAAATACTGACACGGAGAAGACCTGCAATGTCGCAGCATGACGCTATTATTCGTATAAAAAATTTACGCTTACGTACTTTTATCGGTATCAAAGACGAGGAGATCGCCAACCGTCAGGATATCGTGATTAATGTGGTTATCCACTATCCGGCAGACAAGGCGAGAGGCAGTGAAGATATCAATGACGCGCTGAACTATCGCACGATTACGAAAAGCATTATTCAGTACGTGGAAAATAACCGCTTCTCTCTGCTGGAAAAATTAACTCAGGATGTGCTCGACATCGCACGCGAACATCACTGGGTCACTTATGCTGAAGTAGAGATCGATAAACTTCACGCCCTGCGTTATGCCGACTCCGTCTCCATGACGTTAAGCTGGCAGCGCCGGGCGTAAACCTGGAGGTTGTATGAAGATTCTGCTGACCGGCGGTACAGGCCTGATTGGCCGTCATCTCATTGCGCGCCTGCAGGCGTTACATCACGACATTACCGTGGTAACGCGCAGCCCTGAGAAAGCGCGCCAGGTGCTGGGTGCCGGTATCGACATCTGGAAAAATCTGGCTGACCGGCAGAATCTGGACGGCTTTGACGCCGTCATCAACCTGGCCGGTGAACCTATCGCCGACAAACGCTGGACGGAAGAGCAAAAACAACTGTTATGCAGCAGCCGCTGGAACATCACCGAAAAGCTGGTCGAGCTCATCCGTAACAGCCATACCCCGCCATCGGTACTGATTTCCGGTTCTGCGGTAGGCTATTACGGCGATCTCGGTGAGGTGGTCGTGACCGAAGAAGAGCCGCCGCACAACGAGTTTACCCATAAGCTCTGCGCCCAGTGGGAACGTATTGCCTGTGCTGCCCAGAGCGATAATACCCGCGTGTGCCTGCTGCGTACCGGCGTCGTTCTCGCGCCGAAAGGCGGCATTCTGGCGAAGATGCTTCCTCCGTTCCGGCTCGGACTGGGCGGCCCCATCGGTAATGGTCGTCAGTATCTGCCGTGGATCCACATCGACGATATGGTCAACGGTATTCTCTGGCTGCTGGATAACGATCTGCGTGGGCCGTTCAATATGGTTGCGCCGTACCCGGTGCGTAACGAGCAGTTTGCCCACGCGCTGGGCCATGCTCTGCATCGCCCGGCAATTTTGCGCGTGCCCGCAACGGTGATTCGCCTGATGATGGGTGAAGCGTCCGTGCTGGTGCTGGGCGGGCAGCGTGCGCTGCCGAAACGGCTGGAAGCGGCCGGGTTTGCGTTTCGCTGGTATGACTTAGAAGAGGCGTTGAGGGATGTGGTGGGATGAATATGTTACATTTGTACGCCATGTCCCGATGAAATGGCGTAACAATGGCAACCATTACCACACCCCGGCTTCACCTCACCCCTTTCGAACCCACTGACTGGGCCTTCTTCCGCTCGTTGCGGGAAGATCGCAATATCATGCGTTACATGGCCGCCATCGCGCCGGAAAAAGAGACCCGGCGCGTATTTGCTGCGCGCTTAACGGCGGCGCATGTTTTTGTGATTCGTTTTCATGATGATGACACGCCGCTGGGCGATATCGGCCTGCAGATCAGCCCAGAGAATCGTGAAGAAGCCGATATTGGCTATACGGTTGTGCCTGCCGCGCAGGGGAAAGGTATCGCCAGTGAGGCGTTGCGCGCGGTATGTGAATATGCATTTAACCAGACCGGTGTGAAAGCGATTAACGCCTACGTACTGGCGGACAATGGCGGGTCGGTGCGGGTGCTGGAGAAAGCGGGGTTTGTGCGTACGCAGGTGCTGGAGAAGGCGTTCGAGATTGACGGCGTACGGTATGACGACTGGGTGTATCGGCTGGAGTGCGGTGCGGTCTGATGCCCTCACCCCGGCCCTCTCCCACAGGAGAGGGAGAAATCCAGCCTGTAGGCCCGGTAAGCGAAGCGCCACCGGGCGATTGGGCTGCACCGCAGCCTGATGCCCTCTCCCAGGGGGAGAGGGAGAAAGGCAAAACCTACTTCAAAGAGCCCTTCAGGAACTGCTGCAAACGCGGGCTTTGCGGATTCGCCAGCACCTCATCCGGATGTCCCTGCTCTTCGATTTTCCCCTGATGCAGGAAGATCACGTGGTTCGAGACGTTGCGGGCAAAGCCCATCTCGTGCGTTACCACAACCATGGTTTTACCCTCTTCCGCCAGCTTCTGCATGATGCGCAGCACTTCGCCAACCAGTTCCGGATCAAGTGCTGAGGTCGGTTCGTCGAACAGCAATACTTCAGGCTCCATCGCCAGCGCGCGGGCGATAGAGACACGCTGCTGCTGACCACCAGAGAGATGCACCGGGTACTTTATCTGCTGTCGCTCATCGATACCCACTTTCGCCAGGTATTTCACCGCGCGCTCACGGGCCTCCTGCTTGCTTAAACCCAGCACCTGAACCGGTGCTTCCATCACGTTCTCCAGCACCGTCATGTGGCTCCAGAGGTTGAAGTGCTGGAACACCATTGTCAGTCGCGTGCGCAGCAGGCGCAGCTGGTTCTTATCTGCCACCTTCAGCTGGCCGTCTTTATCCCGGGTCAGATTGATATTCTGCCCGCTCACCACAATTGAGCCTTCACTCGGCTTTTCGAGGAAGTTGATGCAGCGCAGGAAGGTACTTTTCCCCGAGCCAGATGATCCGATAATACTGATCACGTCGCCTGCATTTGCCTGCAGCGACACCCCTTTCAGCACTTCATGTTCGCCGTAGCGTTTGTGCAAATCAATTACGTTTAATTTGTTCTCAGCCATCATCATTCTCAGTGCGTCGAAGAGGGTTTTATATGCTGCAACCAGCGCTTTTCTGCCTTACGGAACAGGCTAATCAGGACGTATGAAATAATCAAATAGAGCACTGCCGCAATGCCAAACGCGGTAAACGGCTGATAGGTCGCAGAGTTAATATCGCGGGCGATTTTAAGCAGGTCGGGCACCGTGGCGGTAAAGGCCAGCGCGGTGGAGTGGAGCATTAAAATCACTTCGTTACTGTAGGCTGGCAATGCGATACGCAGCGCCGACGGCAGAATAATGCAGCGGTACAGTTTCACCGACGAGAAGCCGTACGCGCGCGCCGCTTCGATTTCTCCGTAAGGAACGGAGCGGATAGCCCCGGCGAAAATCTCGGTGGTGTAGGCGCAGGTGTTGAGCGTCAACGCCAGCACCGTACAGTTCAGGCCGCTGCGGAAGAAGGCGTTCAGCATCTCGGTGCCTTTCACAATCTCCAGCGTATACATGCCCGAATAGAACACCAGCAGCTGTACGTAAAGTGGTGTACCACGGAATACGTAGGTAAACAGCCAGATCGGGAACTGAATAAATTTATTGTTCGACACGCGGCCAATGGCAAGAAACACCGCCAGAATGCCACCCATCACCACCGAAGAGATCAGCAGCCACAGCGTAATGGCCACGCCGGTGAAGCGATAGCCGTCCGTCCACAGCAGCGATTTCCAGTATTCCTGAATAATCTCAATCACAGGTCAGCCCTCTTCACACCCACGGAGTAGCGACGTTCGAGCAGAAGCAGCACACCATTGGAGACGGTCGTAAAGACCAGATAGATCACGCCACACACCACCGCAAAGTAGAACGGCTCCCAGGTACTTTTACCGGCAAGCTGCGTGGCCTTAACCACATCTTCCAGACCCAGCAGAGAGACCAGCGCCGTGGCCTTGAGGATAACCTGCCAGTTGTTGCCAATGCCCGGAAGCGCGTAGCGCATCATGGCCGGGAACATAATCCGGCGAAACGTCTGGGAGGAGGTAAAACCGTAAGCGGTCGCCGCTTCTATGTGTCCTTTCGGTACCGCCATATAAGCGCCGCGGAAAGTTTCAGTGAAGTAGGCGCCGTAGATAAAACCGAGAGTGATAATACCGGCCACCATCGGATCGATATCGATCTGTCCCATTCCCATGGCGTCCGTCACGCTGTTAAGCGCGATCTGCAGCCCGTAAAAGATAAGCAGCATCAGCACCAGATCGGGAACGCCGCGAATCAGCGTGGTATAACCTTCAAAAATCAGCGCCAGCGGTTTGTTAGCCGAAAGCTTCGCCCCTGCGCCTGCCAGACCTATCAGCACCGCCAGCACCACGGAGCTGATAGCCAGCTCAAGGGTGACAAGCGCGCCCTGTAAAATAACGCCAGAAAATCCGTACAGCATACCGCGAGCCCTGTCGTATCGTGAGTGATGGACCGTGTCTTATCCCCTCCCTGAGCGGGAGGGGCCGCACGTTATTTGACGGGGCGATTAGCCGCCGTAAACATTAAAATCGAAGTACTTTTTCGCCAGTTTGTCGTACGTGCCATCAGCGCGCATTTCAGCAAACGCTTTGTTCAGCGCTTCGCGCAGCTCGTTGTCTTCTTTACGCAGACCCATACCGGTGCCGACACCAAACAACTTCACATCTTTAATGGATGGGCCGCCAAATTTGTAATCTTTACCTACCGGCGTCTTCAGGAAGCCTTCGCTCGCGGCGACTTCATCCTGGAAAGCGGCGTCGATACGGCCTGCCGTCAGATCAGCGTAGATATTTTCCTGGCCCTGATAAGAGACGATTTCAATCCCCTTCGGTGCCCAGTGTTCATTACCGTAGGTTTCCTGGGTAGTGCCCTGCAGCACGCCCACGCGTTTGCCTTTCAGTGATTCGAGGGTAGGCTGGATATCAGACGATTTAGCCACCACCAGACGAGAATCTGCCGCATAGAGTTTGTCGGTGAAGGCAATCTCCTGCTGACGTTTTTCAGTGATGGAAAGCGAGGACATGATAACGTCGATTTTTTTGGCTTTCAGCGATGGGATCAGCGCATCCAGCGGGTTCTCAACGTAGGTACACTGCGCTTTGATGCGTTTGCACAGCTCATTGGCCAGATCAATGTCAAAACCGACCAGTTCACCCTTCGAATTCTTAGATTCGAACGGGGCATAGGTAGGGTCGGTACCAATACGAATTTTCTGCGGAATTGCTGCGAACGCCGCGGTAGCGCTGGAAAAGGCCAGCACCAGAGATAACGACAACACGAGTTTTTTCATATCTGTCCTCAACAAACTGTCTTCTTACGTGATTTTTACGACGACGGGGTGGTGCTAATGTGCCATCAATCCACGCCATCAGGCAAAGATTAATGCCTTTCAGGCGAGATTTTTTGCATGATAAATGCGTAAGCATGCACACAGCGATCCAATACGGTGCACGAAACGCACCATGTTGGAACAATCACACCCGCAATGCACCAGAATAGTGCACCATCATCGAGTATCAATCACCGTAGACGTTGAAGTCGAAGTATTTCTTCGCCAGTTTGTCGTAGGTACCGTCTTTGCGCAGTTCTGCAAACGCTTTGTCGAAGGCGGCTTTCAGCTCGGTATCATCTTTACGCAGGCCAATACCGGTGCCGTCACCAAAGTATTTTTTGTCTTTCACGGACGGGCCAGCAAAGGCGTAGTCTTTACCTGCCGGCTGTTTCAGGAAGCCTTCACTTGCGGCAACCTGATCCTGGAATGCCGCATCCAGACGACCGGCCGCCAGGTCAGAATAAATCAGATCCTGGTTCTGGTAAGCCACCACGTCAACGCCCTTCTCACGCCAGTTTGCATTGGCATAACCTTCCTGAGTCGACCCCTGCAGCACGCCGACATGCTTGCCTTTCAGGGAGTCAATGGTTGGCTGAATGGGGGAGCCTTTTGCCGCAATCAGACGGGAATCCGCGGCGTAGAGCTTGTCAGAGAAGGCAATCTCCTGCTGACGTTTTTCGGTGATGGAAAGAGAAGAGATAATGGCGTCGATTTTCTTGGCTTTCAGCGACGGAATTAACGCGTCAAAGTCGCTGCCCACCCATGTGCATTTCACCGCAATGCGTTTGCACATCTCATTACCCAGATCGATATCAAACCCTACGAAATCGCCTTTCGCATCCTTGGAAGAGAATGGCGCGTAGGTTGCGTCTGTACCGATACGCACTGTCTGTGGAAGCGCTGCGTAGCTACCTGCTGCTGCACTTAACCCCACCAGCAAAGACAGAGCCAGAACCGTCTTCTTCATACATTTACCCTCAAGTACCGTGATTTTATTATGTATTGTGTTGTGTGTTGTGTTGCAGGCTTCTCTTGCAGGTCTTATGCCACATTGCCGTCGGGTCAAAACTTCGACGTTAAATATGTTAATAAAACGTTGCGACATTGCCTTAATGGTGAAAGATAGCAGGTCTGCCGAACGAACCGGAAAGAGAAAAAGGGAAAAAACGAATTAAATGTCGAGGATATGATCGCCGTTGCAATTTTGCCCTGAAACAGGGCATCGTCTCTGTTCATGCACGCTGTTTGTGCACAGATTCAGGCGCCCTGCCAGCGGGTGAAGAGGTCTTCGGGCAGGTGGATATCAAACTGATCCAGCACGCGGTTCACTGTCTGATTAATCACGTCATCGAGCGAGGCCGGACGATGATAAAACGCCGGCACCGGCGGCATGATCACCGCGCCCAGTTCAGCGGCCTGGGTCATTAAACGCAGATGCCCCAGATGCAGCGGCGTTTCGCGCACGCAAAGCACCAGAGGACGACGCTCCTTCAGCACCACGTCCGCCGCACGCGTCACCAGCGTGTCGGTATAGCTGTTAACGATGCCGGAGAGGGTCTTAATTGAACAGGGCAATATCACCATGCCCGCGGTTTTAAACGAGCCGGAGGAGATGCTGGCAGCGATATCGCGGGCATCGTGTACGACATCCGCCAGCGCCTGGACATCGCGCAGGGAGAGATCGGTTTCGAGGGAGAGGGTCTGACGCGCCGCCTGGCTCATCACCAGATGGGTTTCGACTTCCGCCACGTCACGCAGCACCTGCAACAGACGCACGCCGTAGATCGCGCCACTGGCGCCGCTAAGCCCAACAATGAGTCGTTTCATGATTTTCGCCCTTACTGATTTCAGGGCAGACTGTGCAGGATTTTGCGGGGAGTTGCAAGTGAGGGCGAAGGCCCTCACTTGCCTGCACAATTAACCTTCGTTGTGCATCTCTAAGCTTTCGAGATCGTTTTGCAACTGGACGGCTTTCGCATCGTCGTTGCGCAGCGAATCGAGATAGTCCAGATACTGCTGATCAACATCTTTGGTGACGTAAACCCCGTTAAACACGGAACATTCAAACTGCTGAATATCCGGGTTCTCGGCGCGCACCGCGTCGATAAGATCGTTCAGATCCTGGAAAATCAGGCCATCGGCACCGATGATCTGGCGAATCTCGTCCACTTCACGGCCGTGGGCAATCAGCTCGTTCGCGGTAGGCATATCAATGCCATACACGTTCGGGAAGCGAATCTCTGGCGCCGCAGAGGCCAGATACACTTTCTTCGCACCGGCTTCACGCGCCATCTCGATAATCTGCTCTGAGGTGGTGCCACGTACAATGGAGTCATCCACCAGCAGCACGTTCTTGTCGCGGAACTCAGCACGGTTAGCGTTCAGTTTACGACGCACGGACTTACGGCGCAGCTGCTGACCCGGCATGATAAAGGTACGGCCAACGTAGCGGTTCTTCACGAAGCCCTGACGGTATGGCTTATCCAGAATGCGGGCGATTTCCAGCGCGATATCGCAGGACGTTTCCGGGATAGGAATGACCACGTCGATGTCCAGATCGTCCCACTCGCGGGCAATCTTCTCACCCAGCTTGGTTCCCATGTTCACGCGGGCGCTGTAGACGGAGATCTTATCGATAAACGAGTCCGGACGGGCGAAATACACGTATTCGAACAGGCACGGGTTGCTGACCGGGTTGTCTGCACACTGGCGGGTAAATAGCTGGCCCTTCTCAGTGATATAGACCGCTTCGCCAGGGGCTACATCACGCAGGAATTCGAAGCCCAGGGTGTCCAGCGCCACGCTTTCAGAGGCAACCATATATTCGGTACGGCCATCACCCAGGTCACGCTTACCAAGCACCAGCGGGCGGATACCGTTTGGATCGCGGAAGGCGACCATTCCGTGACCGATAATCATCGCCACGCAGGCGTAGGCACCGCGGATCTGGCGGTTTGTCGCAGCAACGGCGGCAAAGATATTGTCTGCTTCCAGCGGATAGTGGCGGAAGTTATCCAGCTCGCTCGCGAACACGTTGAGCAGGATTTCTGAATCAGAGGTGGTGTTAATGTGGCGACGTTTCTCTTCAAACAGCTTTTTACGCAGCTCATGCGCGTTGGTCAGGTTGCCGTTGTGAGCAAGCGTGATGCCATACGGTGAGTTGACGTAGAAAGGCTGTGCCTCAGAGGCGCTGGAACTGCCAGCAGTAGGATAACGAACGTGACCGATCCCCATATTACCTTGCAGACGCTGCATATGGCGGGCTTCAAACACATCGTTTACCAGGCCATTCGCCTTACGTAAACGGAAGCAGTTGTTTGCATCAATGGTGATGATACCCGCAGCATCCTGCCCACGGTGCTGAAGCACCGTTAACGCGTCATAAATCGACTGGTTTACCGGCATGAAACCGGCGATACCGACAATACCGCACATTCGTCTTTTCCTCGTTAAGCCACATCTCAGAGCGGGTTACGCTCTGGGCAAGAAACTCGACGAGCTTTGCAGATAGTCAAAGAACCACCTGATGATGAAGCTGAACTCTGGAATGAGCTGCGATTTCTGCCAGTCTTCGCTTTTGGAGAACCCGGTAAAGGTATCCAGGAAGAACAGTATCGCGGCCACAATCAGCACGCCTCGTAATGCCCCGAAACAGATCCCGAGCACCCTGTCCGTTCCTGACAGACCGGTTTTCTCGACCAGCTGACCTATCACGTAATTTACGATAGCGCCGACAATCAGCGTCGCGATAAACAGCACCGCGATGGCGATTCCATTTCGGACCAGTTCATCTTCAAAGCCCGTGAACCAGACAGACAGGTAAGTGTAGTAATGACTGGCAACAAAGAAAGCACAACCCCAAGTCACCAGCGATAACGCTTCACGAACAAAGCCACGGATCAGGCTAACCAGACAGGAAAAACCAATCACCGCAATGATGGCGTAATCAATCCAGACCATATGTGTCCCACGATTTAACGCCCTGTCATCCAGCTCGGGGCGAATTCTAACAGAAAAAGAAAACGTTTGCGTAGGGATTTCCTTCCCGCGCGTAAATAAAAAAGGCGCTGAAAAAATGTTCAACGCCGTTGGCTTATTACGTCTCTTTGGACGTCTGCCACTCCCCCTCACCCTCTCCCCTTTGAGAAGAGGGCCGGGGTGAGGGGAACCTTATCAATTGGCGCTGTAGTTCATCACCACACCGCTCAGGCCAGAGATCTGCTTCAGCTCACCGAGCGAGCCTTTGAGCTTATCCTTAGACGCTTCTGGCCCCACAAGGATACGGGTGATTTTACCCTGCACCGGCGTGGAAGGTGAAGTGTAAACGCGATAACCCGCACTGCGCAGCTTACCCACTACCTCATTGACCTTATCGGCATTTTTCAGCGCACCCAACTGTACAACGTAGGCTTTACCCGTCGGTGCAGCCTCTTGCTGGGCCGGTTTTGCCGCAGGCGGCGTCTCTGAAGCCGCGGCCAGCTGTTCTGCTGCTTTATCCCGCTGCGGTTTCGGCTGTGTTTTTTCCACCGGCTTCGGTTTTTCAACCGGCTTCGGCTGCTCTACCGGCACCGGATCGATTTCGATGTTGTTATTCGCCGCCAGACGAGACGGATCGAGGGACGGCGCGGCCGCATCCCCGGCACGCACTTCTTCAGCCGCCCCTTCCGGCGGCTGAGAAGGCAGCGCCTGGGTCGCCGCAGGCAGCATATCCGGTTCGTCGCGATCGCCCGGCTTCGGCACCAGCGGAATGGCTGCAAATTCATCCTGGTAATGCTTTTTCTGCCCGTCGAGCAGACCCGGGAGGATAATCACCCCGAGCGCGACCAGCACAATGGTTCCTGTTAAACGGTTCTGAAACTTACTCGCCACCGGTTCTCCCCGCGTCCATCACTTCCATGACATGTGCCACCGTGTGGAACGAACCACACACCAGCACGGTATCTTCTGGTTTAGCATCCGCCATCGCGGCTTGCCAAGCCTGAGCCACGCTATTGTAGATTGCGCCTTTGCCGAGATGTTCCAGCAACTGCTCAGCCGTCGCACCGCGCGGCCCCTCCAGAGGAGCACAATACCAGCTATCGACCACACTCTCCATGCAGGCCAGCGTACCGCCGATATCTTTATCATGAAGCATACCGATAACCGCCAGCACGCGCCCGGTTTTTGGTAACGATTTGAGACGCGCGGCGAGATACGCCGCAGCATGCGGGTTATGTGCGACATCCAGTATCAGCCGCGGAGCGTCGCTGACAATCTGAAAACGCCCTGGCAGAATCGCATTCTGAATACCGTCGCGGATGGCCTGTTCGCTCACCGCCAGCCCGCTTGCGCGCAGTGCCGCCAGGGCGGTGGCGGCATTAGGTTGCGGTACCTGCGGCAGGGGCAGATTTTCCAGCGTTCCCTGCGCATCGCGATAGCGCCAGCCGTTGTTCTGAACCTCATACTGCCAGTCCACACCCCGGCGCAGCAGGTGAGCGCCCTTCTCTTTCGCCACGTCGGCAATGGTGTGCGGCATATCCGGCTCGCCAACCACCGCGGGCTTATTCGTGCGGAAAATACCGGCCTTCTCACGGCCAATACTTTCGCGATCGGGGCCCAGCCAGTCGGTATGATCCAGGGCAATGCTGGTGACCACCGCCACATCGGCATCCACCATATTGGTGGCATCCAGACGCCCGCCGAGGCCCACTTCCAGAATCACCACGTCCAGTTGCGCCTGTTTAAACAGCCACAGTGCTGACAGGGTGCCGTATTCGAAATAGGTTAATGAGATCTCACCGCGCGCCGCTTCAATTTCCGCGAACGACGCGGTATGCGCAGACTCTGGCAGTTCGCTGTTTTGTACGCGAACCCGCTCGGTATAACGTACCAGGTGCGGAGAGCTGTAGACACCAACCTTGTAACCGGCAGCCATCAGGACAGCTTCCAGCGTACGGCAGGTGGTGCCTTTACCGTTGGTTCCGGCGACGGTAAAAACAAACGGCGCAGGTTTCAGCACATCGAGACGCGCAGCAACCTGGCTTACGCGTTCAAGCCCCATATCAATGGTTTTACTGTGCAGGTTTTCCAGATAAGAAAGCCACGTGGCCAAGGGCGACGTGGCTTGGGGAATGCTTTTATTTTCCATGATGCCCGGTTGTCATTAACAGTTTATAAAGCAAAAGGGCAGCGCCAACCGGCCCTGCCCTTTTCAGTTATCAGGCCTCGGGTTCCTGATCCGGTACTACCACACCTTCGCGCGGCTCATCCGGGTTCGGCGCCGGCAGATTCATCAGCTTCGCCAGGATGCTCGCCAGTTTCAGGCGCATTTCCGGGCGGCGGACGATCATGTCAATCGCGCCTTTCTCAATAAGGAACTCACTGCGCTGGAAGCCCGGCGGCAGTTTTTCACGTACGGTCTGCTCGATAACGCGAGGACCAGCAAAGCCGATCAGCGCTTTTGGCTCAGCGATGTTCAGATCGCCCAGCATCGCAAAGCTTGCAGAGACGCCACCCATGGTTGGGTCGGTCAGTACAGAGATGTACGGCAGACCGCGCTCCTGCATTTTAGCCAGCGCAGCAGAGGTTTTCGCCATCTGCATCAGGGACATCAGCGCTTCCTGCATACGTGCACCGCCAGAGGCGGAGAAGCAGATCAGCGGGCAGTTGTCTTCCAGCGCCTGCTCAACAGCACGCACAAAGCGCGCACCGACCACGGAACCCATTGAGCCACCCATGAAGGAGAACTCAAACGCGGCGGCCACTACCGGCATCTCGTGCAGGGTGCCTTTCATCACGACCAGCGCGTCTTTCTCGCCGGTCTCTTTCTGTGCAGAGGCCAGACGATCTTTATATTTTTTGGAATCACGGAACTTGAGCACATCTTTTGGCTCAAGCTCGCTACCCAGTTCTACCAGAGAACCTTCGTCCAGCAGGCTGTGCAGGCGATTACGCGCCGTCATGCGCATGTGGTGGTCACACTTCGGACACACCTCAAGATTGCGTTCCAGTTCTGCGCGATACAGAACCTGACCACAGCTATCACACTTCGTCCATACCCCTTCAGGAATGCTCGCTTTACGCGTTGGGGTAATGTTGCTTTTAATTCGTTCAATCCAGCTCATTGATAACCTTTCTGCCTGAACCTGGTCGTATGCCAGTTTTGCTGTAAGAGGCGAATAATGCCATTTTTGCCTCCAACAGACCATGAATGTTGCACATTAAAACATAACAGCCCGAAACTTTGGATAAAAAAGTGGTCGAACCGCCTGCGTGCATTTACTTCGCTTGCTTTGCTGCCGCGCGCTTGTGACGAATAATTTCGATAACACCCGGTAAAACAGAAAGCACAATAATCGCTACAATCAGTAACTTAAGGTTTTCCTGAACCACAGGGAGATCGCCAAACAGGTAGCCTGCATAGGTAAAGAGCAGCACCCACAGCAGCGCGCCAATGACGTTGTATGCCGCAAAATGACGATAGGACATGTGCCCCATTCCCGCCACAAATGGCGCAAATGTACGCACAATAGGCACAAAACGCGCAAGTATAATGGTTTTTCCACCGTGGCGCTCATAAAACGCGTGGGTTTTATCTAAATAGCTACGACGGAAAATTTTTGAGTCCGGATTGCTGAATAAGCGCTCACCGAAGACCCGTCCAATGGTGTAGTTGACCGCGTCACCGACAATTGCGGCGATCACCATCAGCACCACCATTATGTGCACATTCAAATCGTTGCCAGGCAGCGCAGATAACGCCCCCGCGACGAACAGCAGCGAATCCCCCGGCAGAAATGGCGTGACTACCAGACCGGTTTCACAGAACAGAATGAGGAACAGAATGGCATACACCCAGACGCCATACTGCGCGACCAGCTCCGCCAGGTGAACATCAATATGCAGAATGAAATCAATCAGAAAACGTATTACGTCCATATTGTCTAAGCCTTAATTGCACCTTTGTTTAGTCCGCCAGAAACAGCGGGCCCATTGGCGGTTTTGGCAGGTCAAACCGGTCCGGATAGTCCACCGAGACCAGATACAGCCCTTCCGCTTTCGCCGTTGCTGCCGCAAGCGTTCTGTCCTTCGCTGCCAGCAGTTCTGCAATCCAGCTCTCCGGCTGGTGTCCGGCGCCCACTTCCATCAGGCTGCCCACAATATTCCGCACCATATGATGTACAAAGGCATTGGCTTTGATATCCACCACCACATACGCGCCAAAACGGCTGACGTTTATGTGCATGACGTTACGCCACGGCGTGCGGGACTGACACTGCACCGCACGAAACGAGGTAAAGTCATTTTCACCAATCAGACACTGCGCCGCACGATGCATACGTTCTGCATCCAGCGGTTCATAAAAATGCGTCACGCCCTGGCTTAACACCGCCGGACGAAGACGCTGATTGTAGATGACATAGCGATAACGGCGCGCAGTGGCGCTGAAACGCGCATGAAAATCATCCGGCACAGCTTTCACCCAGCGCACCGCAATGTCACCAGGTAAATTCGCATTTACACCCAACGTCCAGGCAGCGTCCTTGCGCACGGCGGTGGTTTCAAAGTGAACCACCTGCCCCGTTCCGTGGACACCGGCGTCAGTGCGCCCTGCACACAGGACGTTAATCGGTTCGTTCGCCACCTGAGAGAGCGCTTTCTCCAGTTTTTCCTGGACACTGCGCACCTCATTTTGACGCTGCCAGCCATAATATTTACTGCCGTCGTACTCGATACCGAGGGCGACTTTATGAACCGGCTTTTGTTCCACGTCTGACATCAGTACAGATACTCCTGCACCAGTTTTTCAGCGATTTTGACCGCCATCAGCGCGCCGCCGAAGCGCACGTTATCGGCTACGGACCAGAACTGAACCTGCTCCGGCATACCGTAATCATTCCGTACGCAGCCCACCGAGAGGTGTGCGCTGCCGGTGGCATCGCCAACCTGCGTCGGGAATTCACTCTCTTCGGAGAGCACAATGTCTTCACCGCGGCCGAACGCATCACGCGCTTCTTCAGCGGCCAGCGGACGCAGGGCTTCGAAACCTACCATCTGCGCATGACCGTAAAAGACCGGCGACTGCACGACGTTTGCGGAGATCATCAGCCCCTCGTCCTGCAGAATTTTGCGCGCTTCGTCGACGATACGGCGCTCTTCACGCACGGAGCCTTCACGATCCGGCAGCAGCGGCAGCATATTGAATGCCAGCTGACGGCCGAAGAAATCGTCTTCGTCAATCGGGATGCCGTTCAGGAGCTTCGCACTCTGTCCGGCCAGCGCGTCGACGGCCTTTTTGCCTTGCGCAGAAGCGGAAAGCAGGCTGGTCACGGTGATACGCGACAGACCGCCATCGTCGATTAAAGGTTTAAGAGCGGTCAGCAGCTGGCTGGTCAGGCTATTGGGAACCGCAATGATATTGCGGTTACGGTAGTCGGCCAGGACAAACGGGTTCACGTCCGGCACCACCAGCGGGACATCCGGCTCCATCGAGAACAGGCCGCTCAGATCGATCACCAGACAGCCAGAATTCGTCGCGTCTTCAATGTACGACGCGGTGGCTTCAGCACCTGCCGCAAAAAAGGCCAGCTGCGCCTGCGTCCAGTCGAATTCGGCGGCATCCTGAACCATGACGGATTTGCCGCCAAAACGCAGATGCTCACCGGCGCTGTCAGTGCGCGCCAGTGCATAGATATCACCCACCGGGAACTGACGCTCAGCAAGGGTTTCGAGCAGGGCTTCACCCACGGCACCCGTGGCACCTAAAATGGCAATGTTCCAGCCTTCAGACATGGTGGTTTACTCCAGAAATAAAAAAGCGTCCCTGTCGGAGTATCCAACAGGGAGCGTTAAGAAGACATTAATGCGCCGGGTGATGAACGGCGTTAAAACCCAGTTTATGCAGCAGCGTTGCCGCCGCTGCGTCATCGCACATGACATACAGAGAAGACCATTCACGGCGCTCAACGTAATTCTTGCGCAGCTTGTCAAACTCCCCCGGGATCCCCGCCACTTTACGCAGCAGCGCATCATCGCGGCGCACATCATACACCAAATGAACCAGCCTTTTCAGCGTTGCCTGATCGAGCGGGCCATGCAGGGTAATGCGGCCAAATTCAGGCGCGGGGAGTAAGGTGTCCAGCGCCACCTGCTGCGGACGGCCAATAAAGGCGCTATAGGCCTCAAAGACCTGGGTGGTACCACGGGCCTTTCCTTCGAGTGTATAACCCGCAATATGCGCGGTTGCAACGTCGACCTTATTCAGCAGCGCAACGTTGAGATCGGGCTCCGGCTCCCAGACGTCCAGCACCACGCTGAGATCCTGCCCCTCTTCCAGACATTTCAGCAGCGCGGCGTTATCGACGACCGGGCCACGACAGGCATTTATCAGAATAGTGCCAGCCTTCAGACGACGGATCAGCGCCTCGTCAGCAAGATGGAGCGTCTTATAGGCCCCCTCTTTGAAGAGGGGCGTATGGAAGGTGATGACGTCACATGCTTCAACCAGCTCATCCAGGGGGCGGAAGTCGCCTTCATCACCGTTGTCTTTACGCGGCGGATCACACAGCAGGGTGCGAATGCCTAACGCCTCAAGGCGTTTTTGCAGGCGTCCTCCCACGTTGCCCACCCCGACAATGCCTACGGTGCGGTCTTTCAGCGCAAAACCGTCGCGCTCTGCCAGCATCAGCAGAGAAGAGAAAACGTATTCCACTACCGCAATGGCGTTACAGCCAGGCGCGGCGGAAAATCCGATCCCCGCCTGCGTAAGCCATTTGTCATCCACATGATCCGTCCCGGCCGTTGCGGTTCCGACGAATTTAATCGCTTTGCCGGAGAGCAACGCCTCATTTACTTTGGTCACCGAGCGCACCATCAGGGCATCGGCATCATCCAGCTCGTTTACCGGAATGGGTCGACCAGGGACAGCCTTAACATTACCAAGGCGGCTAAAGAGCTCGCGGGCGTAAGGCATATTTTCATCAACGAGGATTTTCACGTCTGAGTACCTGTTTGAGAGGAAGAAAACCTGCCAAGTGTGCCATAATCTGGCCGCCAGGCATATATGCATGCCGGGTTTACGCTGAGTTTTGACTTTAAGGATTTTTGACGATGCAGCCTATTTCAGGTACGCCACCACGCCCTCCGGGTGAAGGCCCTGTCACGCCAAACGTTGCAGGTGAACAACCGCTTTCCACGCAACAGCGCACCGTGCTGGAGCGCCTGATCACGCGCCTGATCGCGCTCACTTCACAGCAAAATGCGGAAGTCTGGGCCGGGGTAAAGCATGATTTAGGCGTCCGGAACGATGCACCGTTGCAGTCGCGCCACTTCCCTGCGGCCGAGCAAAATCTGAATCAGCGTATTACCACCGCACAGCAAAATCACACCACTCGCCAGATAGTTGCACAACTGACCGAGCTGTTGGGCCAGGGCAACAACCGTCAGGCAGTCAGTGATTTCATTCGCCAGCAGTTTGGCCAGACCGCCCTGAGCCAGCTAACGCCAGAGCAGCTGAAAACCGTGCTGACGCTGCTGCAAACCAATCAGCTGACCATCCCGCAACCGCAACAGCGTCCGTCAACCGAGCGTCCGCTGCTGCCTGCTGAACACAATACGTTGAATCAGATGGTGACCAGGCTGGCCGCCGCCACCGGCGAATCAACAAAGCTTATCTGGCAGTCGATGCTGGAGCTTTCCGGCGTGAAGGCGGGCGAGCTGATCCCGGCCAAACAGTTTACGCATCTGGTCACCTGGCTACAGGCTCGCCAGACGCTGAGCACCCAAAGTACCCCTACCCTGCATACGCTACAGGCGGCACTGAAGCAGCCGCTGGAGCCGCATGAATTTGAGGTGATTCGGGATTACGCCCAGCAGACCTGGCAGGCCACGCCGCAAACGGTACTGACCACCGCGCAGGTGCAAGATTTGCTGAATCAGATCTTTATTCGCCGCGCCGAGCGAGAAGGCGGCGTGCCGGAAGTCAGGGATATTCAACCGATCTATAGCCCGCTGTTTGCGCCGGTGGTGGAGACCTTCAGAACCCTCTCTGCGCGTCCGGGATTACTGTTTATTGCGTTACTGATTGCGCTGGCAATTTTCTGGCTGGTTGCCTGATGTTTTGCCCGGTGGCGCTGCGCTTACCGGGCCTACAACGACCCGAACCGTAGGCCGGGTAAGGCGAAGCCGCCATCCGGAGACAACGGCTCAAGACCTGCGAAACGCCACCAGCGTCACCACGATCCCAACAACGGCTGAAACCGCACCCGCCAGGAAGACAGAGGGATAACCAAACGACGTGGCCAGGAGCCCCGCCAGCGGTCCGGTGACACCGTATGAGATGTCCTGAAACGCCGCATAACCGCCCAACGCCGTACCGCGCACCTGTGGCGCGACGCGTTTTACCACCTCAACCCCCAGCGCCGGGAAGATCAGGGAACAGCCGCAGCCGGTCAGTGCCGCTCCGAGAAGGGCAACGGAGGCCACAGGGGCATACCACAGCAGCAGCAAACCGAGGGTCTCAATCACCAGCGACGCCACGGCCACCTTCACGCCACCAAAGCGATCCGGCATCCAGCCGAACAGCACGCGCATCAGGACAAACGCGCCACCAAAGGCGGTTAGCGTAAAGCCCGCCATCGCCCAGCCGCGGCTCATAAAGTACAGCGAAACGAATGTCCCAATCACCGCGAAGCCCACGCCCTGTAGCGCCAGCCCCAGCCCCGGCTGCCAGATTTGACCTATTACGCTCCACAGGGAAGGACGCTCACCTTTATGGGCAGGTACTTTGCGCACGGAGCCGTTAAATGCCCATGCCAGCAGCGGTAACAGCATGGTGGTGGCCGCCAGCGCGGCAAAACCGAACTGGCTGTGGATCAACAGCCCCAGCGGCGCACCTGCCGCGAGTGCGCCATAGATAGCCATACCGTTCCAGGACATCACTTTGCCCGAGCGCGCTGGGCCTACCAGCCCCATTCCCCAGGTCAGGGTGCCGGTCAGCAGCTGGCTTTCACCAAAGCCGAGAATCAAACGTCCCACCACCAGCAGGGCAAATTTATACGCCGCGTCGACCGGCAGAAGCGCGGCAAGCATCCACGCTGCGCCCGCCAGCCCGCAGGCAAACATGCCCTGCAGCGCTGAGCGTTTGGCACCGTGCTGGTCCGCCAGACGCCCGGCGTAGCCGCGGGTTAATACGGTAGCTAAAAACTGAATACCCACGGCGATGCCAACCAGGGTATTGCCGTAGCCCAGCTCCTGGTGAACAAACAGCGGGATAACAGGCAGCGGCAGGCCAACGGTCATGTAGGTCAGAAATACCGCAAAGGCGATACGGAAAAGGGAAAGGTTCCCGGAAGGGGTACTCTTCTCAGGGATAACGGCCTTCATGCGTAACTCCGTGTTCAGGCATAAAAAAAGGGAGCCTCGCGGCTCCCTTCTACTATACCTTCAAACGCTTACGCTTTCAGCTTGCGCATCACCAGCGTGGCGTTGGTGCCGCCAAAACCGAAGCTGTTGGACATCACGGTCGTCAGCTCACGTTCAGTGGTTTCGGTCACGATGTTCAGGCCCGCTGCCTGCTCGTCCATCTCTTCGATGTTGATGCTTGGCGCGATAAAGCCATTTTCCAGCATCAGCAGAGAGTAGATTGCTTCCTGCACGCCAGCTGCACCCAGAGAGTGACCGGTCATGGCTTTGGTCGCGGAGATTGCCGGGCTGTTGTCGCCGAAGACTTCACGGATCGCACCCAGTTCTTTCACATCGCCTACCGGCGTAGAAGTCCCGTGGGAGTTCAGGTAGTCGATTGGAGTATCAACGCCGTGCATCGCCATCTTCATGCAGCGCACCGCGCCTTCGCCGGATGGAGCAACCATGTCAGCGCCGTCAGACGTTGCACCATAGCCCACGATCTCAGCGTAGATGTGCGCGCCACGTGCCAGAGCGTGTTCCAGCTCTTCAACCACAACCATACCGCCGCCGCCTGCGATAACAAAACCGTCACGGTGCGCATCATAGGTACGGGATGCTTTAGCCGGGGTTTCATTGTATTTGGTAGACAGGGCACCCATCGCGTCGAATTCACAGGCCATTTCCCAGCCCAGCTCTTCGCCGCCGCCAGCAAATACGATGTCCTGTTTACCCAGTTGGATCTGCTCAACAGCATTACCGATGCAGTGTGCGGACGTCGCACATGCAGAGCTGATGGAGTAGTTCACACCATGAATTTTGAATGGGGTTGCCAGGCACGCGGAGACCGCAGAACCCATGGCTTTGGTTACCACGTACGGACCTACTGCTTTCAGACCACGCGGGCTACGCATGGCGTCAGCACCGAATACCTGCGCTTTGGATGAACCACCGGAACCGGCAATCAGACCCACGCGCGGGTTGTTCTGGTAAACCTCTTCGCTCAGGCCAGAATCTTTGATCGCTTCCTGCATGGAGAGATAAGCATAAATAGAGGCATCGTTCATGAAACGAACCACTTTACGGTCAATCAAACCGGTGGTGTCCAGTTTGACGTTACCCCATACGTGGCTACGCATACCTGAATCTTTAAACTCTTCAGAGAAAGTGATCCCGGAGCGTCCTTCACGCAGAGATGCCAGGACTTCCTGCTGGTTATTACCGATGCTGGAAACAATGCCCAGGCCAGTAATCACTGCACGTTTCATTCAATACCTCTGTAAGTCGCACTATAGTAAGTTTCGAGTCGCACAATAGCGTACACTTGTACGCCGAACAAGTCCGATCAGACATTTTCTGCGGAAATTTGCACCGATGGACTCACATCGTTAAGATCGTGCCACTGCCTGTCAGACGAGTAACTTACGTGAAACAAAACGCTATACAACCCGCCAACCTCGAATTCAACGCTGAGGGTACACCTGTTTCCCGAGATTTTGATGACGTCTATTTTTCTAATGATAACGGACTGGAAGAAACCCGCTATGTTTTCCTCGACGGAAATCAGCTCAGCGCTCGCTTTCCCGCCCATCCGCGCAGTCTGTTTGTCGTCGCAGAGAGCGGGTTCGGTACCGGGCTGAATTTTCTGACCCTCTGGCAGGCTTTCGACCAGTTTCACGCTGCCCATCCTGAGGCTACGCTACAAAGATTACATTTCATCAGTTTCGAAAAATTTCCGCTCACCGCGCACGACCTGCACCTGGCGCACCAGCGCTGGCCGGAGCTTGCCCCGTGGGCTGAACAGCTTCAGGCGCAGTGGCCGCCCGCCATCGGCGGTTGCCATCGTCTGCTGCTGGACGGTGGACGCGTCACGCTGGACTTATGGCTCGGCGATATAAACGAACTGACCGATAAGCTTGATGATTCGATGAACCAGAAGGTGGACGCGTGGTTCCTTGACGGGTTTGCGCCAGCCAAAAACCCGGAGATGTGGAGTCAGCATCTGTTTAGCGCCATGGCGCGTCTGGCGCGGCCTGGCGCAACGCTCGCGACCTTTACCTCGGCGGGGTTTGTCCGCCGCGGCTTACAGGAAGCAGGCTTTACGATGCGAAAAACCAAAGGGTTTGGCCGCAAGCGCGACATGCTGGTCGGGACGATGGAGCAGACGCTGGCGATCCCCGCCCGGGCGCCCTGGTTTGCACGCCGCGCCAGCGCCTCCCGTGAGGTGGCGATAATCGGCGGAGGGATTGCCAGCGCTCTGCTTTCGCTCGCGCTTTTACATCGCGGCTGGCAGGTGACGCTCTACTGTGCTGACCCGGCTCCGGCAAACGGCGCCTCCGGCAACCGTCAGGGAGCCCTTTATCCGCTTTTAAGCACGCACGACCCGGCGCTGTTCCAGTTTTTCCCCGCGGCCTTTACCTTCGCCCGTCGCGTATACGACACTCTTCCGGTGGCATTCGACCATGACTGGTGCGGCGTGACGCAGCTCGGCTGGGATGAAAAGAGCCAGCAAAAAATCGCGCAGATGCTGTCGCTGGGCCTGCCGGAAGAGATTGCCCGCGCGGTAAGTGCGCAAACGGTGACAGACACCACCGGCGTTGAGACGGGCTGCGGCGGTATTCAGTATCCGCTCGGCGGCTGGCTGTGCCCTGCCGAATTGACCACTGCGGCGATTACCCTGGCACAGTCACGCGGGCTGACGGTGCATTATGCTCATAAGGTTGCATCGCTTAGCCGTACAGCCCACTGGACCCTGCGCTTTGCCGATGGCAAAGAGGCCACGCATGCCAGCGTTGTGCTGGCAAACGGACATCACATCAGTCAGTTTGTCCAGACAGAGACATTGCCCGTTTATCCGGTTGGCGGCCAGGTGAGCCATATTCCGGCCGCGCCTGCACTGAGCCAACTACGCCAGGTGCTGTGCTATGACGGCTACCTGACGCCGCAAAATCCGTCTAACGCTCATCACTGCATTGGTGCCAGTTACCATCGCGGTGAAACAGACACGCATTACCGCGAGGAGGATCAGCAGCAGAACCGCCAGCGCCTGATTGACTGCTTCCCGGACGCGGCGTGGGCGAGAGAGGTTGACGTCAGCGGGGGCGAAGCGCGCTGCGGCGTACGCTGCGCCACCCGCGATCATCTGCCCATGGCGGGAAATGTACCGGACTATGAGGCAACGCTTGAGGCGTATCAGGATCTGGCTGAACACAAGGAGACGGCTGTGGTCTCACCGGTCTATCCGGAGCTGTTTATGCTGGGCGGGCTGGGCTCGCGCGGGTTGTGTTCTGCACCGCTGCTGGCTGAAGCGTTAGCGGCGCAAATGAGCGATGAGCCCATTCCGCTGGACAGCACCACGCTCGCAGGGCTGAATCCGAATCGTTTGTGGGTGCGGAAATTGCTGAAGGGGAAGCAGGTTAAGTAGGGTGCCCTCTCCCACCGGGAGAGGGAGGTGAAACGCTTACTTCGCTTTCGCCTGCTGGAACAGGTTGTCCCACATACCCAGCACCAGAGACTGGTCGCGGGGAGAAAGCTCGCCCGCCTGGATGGCTTTTTCCAGACTGCGGCTCACTTCATCATGAATGGCCTCGGCAGAGTGATCGTCCCCGGCTTCCAGCTCGGCAACGGCCAGCGTCAGGTGACCACGCAGATAACCGCTGGCGAACAGCTCATCATCACTGGCGTGTTCCACCATGTCATCAATTAACGCCAGAATGCGTGATTCAAATTCTGCGATCATCTTCTTTCCTCTGTTAAAGATCTTCCGGCCACGGGAAGCATTCCGCCGTGATCTCCGGCGTATGGTAATAATTCTGTAAAGCCTTGATCAGGCGTGCCGGGCGTTCCGGGATGCCTTTCTCAAGATACTCCATCACCTGCGCATGTACGCGGCGCTGGAAGAGAATACGGTCTGGCTCGAAATCCCCTTCGAGATTGTCACAGCTGACGTTGAACGGGAAACCCGCCGCCACGCAGAACAGCCACTCCAGCGCCTGCGGTTTGACTTCCACATCTTCAAACTGACCCTGCGTGGCCGCGTCACGTCCGTCCGGACAGTACCAGTAACCAAAGTCCACCAGCTCGCGACGCGCTTTTCCCGCAATGCACCAGTGTGAAATCTCATGCAGGCCACTGGCGTAAAAACCATGCGCAAACACGATGCGGTTATAGGGCACCTCTGCATCAGCAGGAAGATAGATCGGTTCGTCGTCGCCTTTAATCAGACGGGTATTAAAATCATCAGCAAAACAGCCGTCAAAAATCTCAATCAGCTGTTCATAGTTATGCGTACTGTTCATGCATTCATCCCCAGCCAGGTGAGGATCTCCGGTCCATGGCTGTCATAAAGAAGCTTGGCGCTCATCACCGCCGAGACGATGACGATCATCGGGCGAATCAGCTTCTGTCCTTTGCTTAATACCAGACGCGAGCCCGCGCGCGCGCCTAAAAACTGCCCCGCCATCATCACAAACCCGGTTGCCCAGATAACCTTGCCGCCGATGATAAACAGCAGCAGGCCGCCGACGTTCGAGGTGGCATTCAGCACTTTAGCGTGGGCGGTAGATTTGGCGAGGTTAAATCCGGCCAGCGTGACAAACGCCAGGGCATAGAACGACCCGGCGCCTGGGCCAAAGAAGCCATCGTAAAACCCGACGCAGCCGCCTGCGATAAGCGCGAACGGCAGACCATGCAGCCGACGCTGCCTGTCCTCTTCACCGAGCTTTGGCATCAGCAGAAAGTAGAGACCAATACAGATGACCAGCACCGGCAGGATCTGACGCAGAATGTCAGACTGTACGTGCTGAACCAACAGCGCACCGGAGGTTGAGCCGATGAAGGTCATCAGAATATTGAGCTTCTGATCGGCAAGATTAACCACCTTACGGCGAATAAAATAGAGCGACGCAGAAAGGGACCCGCCGCAGGCCTGAAGCTTGTTGGTGGCAAGCGCCTGAGCCGGGCTCATGCCCGCCGCCAGCAGCGCCGGAACGGTAAGCAATCCGCCACCGCCCGCGAGGGCATCGATAAAACCGGCCAGCATTGCCACAAAGAACAGCACCACCAGCAGCAGCGGTGACACCATAAACAGGTCGACGAAATTATCCATTAAAGTACATGCTCATCCAGTAGCGCCTGGCAGGAAGGCGGCAACGGAGGCGGTGTCTTCTTCTCAGGCTTAGAGGTTCCAGGTTTTGCCGGTTCAAACCAGCTTTGCAGTTCCGCACCGCAGCCATCGCCTGGCGGTGGTAGCGGCTGATCTTCACATTCCAGACTGTTTGCCGGGCAGCGCAGACGTACGTGCATATGCGCACGATGCTGGAACCACGGACGCACTTTGCGCAGCCAGTCGCGATCGGTTCCCTCATCCAGGCAGAGCTGCTGCTTGATGGCCGGGTTAACGAAGATCCGCGTGACCTCGTTGTCCTTCGCTGCCAGCTTAATCAGGCTGAAAACATCCGGGGTCCACAGCGACGGCACAACGCTTTTGCCGTCGCGCGCCACCAGATCCAGCGCCTGCGGCTTCAGCAGTTGGGCCGAGGACCAGCGCGTTTTAGGCAACTGCAGGAAAATATCCACATCCAGCCCGGTCTGGTGACTGGCGTGCCCACCGTTGAAACGACCGCCAGCAGGCATACCCATATCGCCAATCAGCATCGTACCCAGCCCCAGGTTATGCACCTGGTTGCCCAGACGCTGGATAAACAGCACCAGATCCGGGTGGCCGAAGTAACGACGCTGGTCGGTACGCATCACCTGATAAGTATCCGACTGCAGAGGAAGTTCCTGCGCACCAACGATACAGCCATTGGAGAACGCACCAATCGACTGCGCGCTTCCCGCCACCGGGTGAGTGATTTTTTGCCATGGCGTGGCGGCCAGACTGGCCCCACTGGCGAGTAGCGCCAGCAGAGCAATTGCGGTTTTTTTCATAGTTACCAGCGTGGAATGGTGGTCGTCACATCCGCATTCTGCGCACGCTGGCGCAGGAAGTGATCCATCAACACGATTGCCAGCATGGCTTCTGCGATTGGCACCGCGCGGATCCCGACACACGGATCGTGACGTCCTTTGGTGATCATCTCAACTTCTTCACCAGAGCGGTTAATCGTGTGGCCCGGCACGGTAATACTGGACGTTGGCTTCAGCGCGATATTGGCAATAATCTGCTGCCCGCTGCTGATGCCGCCGAGAATGCCACCCGCATGATTGCTCTGGAAGCCCTCTTTTGTAATTTCGTCACGGTTCTGGCTGCCGCGAAGCTGAACCACGTCAAAACCGTCGCCAATTTCGACGCCCTTCACCGCATTGATGCTCATCAGCGCGTGGGCAATGTCCGCGTCCAGACGGTCAAATACAGGCTCACCCCAGCCTGGCGGTACGCCGTCAGCCACCACGGTCACTTTTGCACCGATAGAGTCGCCCTCTTTTTTCAGGCCACGCATCAGCTCGTCCAGCGCCTCCAGCTTCTCGACATCAGCACAGAAGAACGGGTTTTGTTCAACCTGCTCCCAGTCTTTAATGGCCAGCGGAATGTCACCCATCTGGGTCAGGCAACCGCGGATCACGATGCCAAATTTCTGCTGCAGGTATTTCTTGGCAATTGCCCCTGCGGCGACGCGCATCGCAGTTTCACGCGCGGAGGAGCGTCCACCGCCGCGATAGTCGCGAAAACCGTACTTTTGTTCGTAGGTGTAGTCAGCGTGGCCTGGACGGAACACATCCTTGATGGCACCGTAGTCCTGAGAACGTTGGTCGGTGTTTTCAATCAGCAGACCAATACTGGTCCCGGTGGTGCGGCCTTCAAAAACACCTGAGAGAATTTTGACCTGGTCCGACTCGCGACGCTGCGTGGTGTAGCGAGAGGTGCCCGGACGACGACGGTCAAGGTCGTGCTGTAAATCGGCTTCGGTGAGTTCGATGCCTGGCGGTACGCCGTCAACGATACAGCCCAGTGCCAGCCCGTGCGACTCACCAAAGGTGGTCACGCGGAATATTTGTCCAATACTGTTTCCTGCCATCACGGCTCCGATGTCGTTATTTGTGTGTGAGCGTTGTGAAACGGGCCGAAGCCCGCTGGATTAATCTTTGTAGATGCTGAAATGTTCGCGCGCGTCGAGCAGCTGCGCTTTGGTCAGCATAAAGACGCCGTCACCGCCGTTGTCGAACTCAAGCCAGGTGAACGGCACATCCGGGTACTGCTCTATCAGATGTACCATGCTGTTGCCCACTTCACAAATCAGAACGCCGTCGTCGGTCAGATAATCCGGTGCGCAGGCCAGAATGCGGCGGGTCAGCTTCAGGCCGTCAGAACCCGATGCCAGGCCCAATTCTGGCTCGTGACGATATTCGTTCGGCAGATCGGACATATCTTCCGCATCCACGTACGGCGGGTTGGTTACGATCAGATCGTACTGCAGCGTCGGCAGGTCACGGAACAGATCAGAGCGGATAGGCGTAACATGGTGGATCAGCCCGTGTTCTTCAATGTTGTGCTCGGTTACCGCCAGTGCGTCGGTGGAGATGTCCACCGCGTCCACTTCCGCTTCCGGGAAGGCATAAGCGCAGGCAATGGCAATGCAGCCGCTGCCGGTACACATATCCAGAATGTGCTGTGGTTGACGGTTAATCAGCCCTTCGAAGTGGTTGTTGATCAGCTCACCAATCGGCGAGCGCGGCACCAGCACGCGTTCATCAACATAGAATTCGTGACCGCAGAACCAGGCTTTGTTGGTCAGATAGGCTACCGGAATACGCTCGTTCACGCGGCGGATCACACGCTCAACGATGCGGTGCTTTTCGCTGGAGGTCAGACGCGCGGTGCGCATGTCTTCCGGAATATCGAGCGGCAGGTAGAGAGAAGGCAGCACCAGTTGAACAGCTTCATCCCACGGGTTATCCGTGCCGTGTCCGTACCAGATATTGGCGGCGCTGAAGCGGCTAACCGACCAGCGCAACATGTCCTGTATGGTATGCAGCTCGTTTACTGCTTCATCGACAAAAATTTTATCCACTCTTTCCTCCAGGGCATGCTCGCATAATTTTCGGCGGCTAGTTTGCCATGAAGACGGCGATAAATCAGCAATGACGCATACCGCTTGAGGTTAAAAAATGCGTTTAGTCGGGTACACTATCGGAAATACGAGATGAGAAAGACGAATGAAAAAGAAAACATCGCTCAGCGAGGAGGATCAGGCGCTCTTCCGTCAGCTCATGACCGGGACGCGTCAAATCAAGCAGGACACGATTGTCCACCGGCCGATGCGCAAAAAAGTCAGCGAAGTACCGGTCAAAAGGCTATTGCAGGAGCAGGCGGATAATAGCCACTATTTTTCCGATGAGTTTCAGCCGCTGCTTAACACGCAGGGTGCGGTCAAGTACGTTCGCGAAGATGTCAGCCACTTTGAGCTGAAAAAATTACGCCGGGGAGATTATTCACCCGAGCTGTTTCTCGATTTGCATGGTTTGACGCAGATGCAGGCGAAACAGGAGCTGGGGGCGTTGATTGCCGCCTGTCGCCGCGAACATGTGTTTTGTGCCTGCGTGATGCACGGCCACGGTAAACATGTTCTTAAGCAACAAACGCCGCTGTGGCTGGCTCAGCATCCACACGTGATGGCGTTTCATCAGGCACCTAAAGAGTACGGCGGAGATGCCGCCTTGCTGGTGTTGATTGAAGTTGAAGAGTGGCAACCGCCAGAACTGCCCTGAGAACATGGCGGGAGGCATAGTGGCTCCCGCCTTATCGCACGTCACCTCAGATTGCTTTCGCCATCCGGAGATTGCATGGACTCATTTGCCAGTTGAAGACCCCTTTGCCGGTTTCGTCGAGGGTGACGTTGGCAATGGCGGAGGTTGTAAACATCGGTGGCGTCTCGCCCGGGCACAGTTCAGATACCAGATAGCCAACCAGTGGCAGGTGGGAAATGACCAGTGCAGAAGCGACACCTTCATTGCACAGCGCCTGCAGGTAGGCACTGACAAGGCCGACATCACCACACGGCGTGAGTTCAGGGAGAACATCCACGCTGGTCGGCAGGTTCATACACTCCCCTACCACATCCAGCGTCTGTTCAGCACGCAGGAACGGACTAACCAGAACGCGTTCAATGTCCACTTTTTGACCTTTAAGCCAGTTCGCCATCTGACGAGATTCGTCGCAGCCGCAGACGGTTAAAGGACGTACTGAGTCACTGGCGGCATCGAGTGCCGCGTCGCCGTGACGCATGATAAAAACTTGCATATTGCACCGCTTTTGTTAACCAGAATCACCGGCGTTAACTACCCGCGATTAATGCTTGAGGTAGAAAACCCGATGGCCGGGCATTGTGCCTGATCCATTCGGTGAATGAAACGCTGTTTTTTACCTCAATGGCGTAAGTATAGTCAATCTCTGTTTACAAAATCGCCAAATCAGATTCATTCACCGCCGGATTTACCCTTCTTTGACCTCAACTTACGAGGACAGTTTCCCTTGCTGGCCAAAATGTCTGGCCCCGTTCCGCCATCTGCAATAATTCGTCACAGGGTGTAAACCGGGGACCATACTGCGTGGCAAGACGTTGCAGAATCGCAACCACTTCACCCGCTCCGAGGGTGTCCATGTAACGGAACGGGCCGCCAAGGAACGGCGGGAAACCAATACCAAATACGGCGCCAATATCGCCATCGCGTGCGCTTTTAATCACCTGCTCGCCAAAACAGCGTGCGGCTTCATTAAGCATCATCATCACACAGCGTTCAGCACACTGAACGGCAGACAGTTTCGCCTGTCCGGTTGTTGGGATAAGCCCATAGACCGAAGGGTCGACCTGTTTCTTGCTTTTACGCCCTTTTGCACCGTAAAGATAGAAACCGCGTTCATTTTTTCTGCCTTTGCGATCGTCCTTCAAAATTGCAGAAACAATGTTTGTAGGCGGGCTAAAACGCTCGCCGTATGCGGCCTCCAGCACAGGTATAATTTTAGTGCCGGTGTCTATTCCTACCTCATCCAAAAGTTGGATTGGCCCAACGGGGAAACCAAACTTGACCAGCGCCTCGTCGACGTGTTCGATCTTCTCCCCTTCCACCAGCAGGCGCATCGCTTCGTTGATATACGGCGCCAGAATTCGGTTGACGTAGAAACCCGCTTTATCTGCCACGACGATCGGGGTTTTGCCCTGCTTTTTCGCCAGTTTCACTACCGTAGAGACAGTCTGCGGACTGGTTGACGCGTGTGGAATAACTTCAACCAACGGCATTTTTTCAACCGGACTAAAAAAGTGCAGGCCAATCACCTGCTCAGGACGCGCGGCTTTCGCTGCGATATCACCGATCGGTAATGAAGAGGTATTCGAGGCGAAAATCGTGTGCGGTGCACAATGTTGCTCAACGTCCGCAACCATCTGCTGCTTAAGCGCCAGATCTTCAAATACCGCTTCAATCACCAGATCGCGATGGGCAAAACCACGGTAGTCCGTAGTGCCGCTGATCATGGCCACGGTTTTATCCCGCTCGCTTGCCTTGATATGGCGGCGTTTAACCTTCCGATCAAGGTTCTGCCAGCTGTACTGCAGCGCGTGGTTAATCCCTTTCGGGTTGATGTCTTTGATACGAACGGGCAATTTGGCTTTGCTGGCTGTGACAAACGCAATACCACCGCCCATCAGTCCGCCCCCGAGAACGCCAACGGCGTTGAGCGGCGCAGGTTCAGCGTCACTACCCGGATCTTTTTTAACGTCAATGCTGGCAAAGAAGATGCTGCGCAACGCCTGCGATTGCGGCGTCATCGCCAGTTCACCAAAGGCTTTTGCCTCCGCGGCATAACCGCTGCTGCTGCCCTGCGACAACCCGGTTTCAATCACCTCAAGAATGCGCTTCGCCGCCGGATAGTTGCCTTTGGTCTTTTGTTCGGTTTTCTTGCCCACCATGCTAAACAGCAGCGCCCGCCCCAGCGGCCCGGCCAGGACGCGCTCACGCACCGGCAGAACACGTGTTGCCTGACGTCCCTCCAGCGCCAGCTCTACGGCGGCTTCCAGCAAAATAGAATGCGGAACGACGTCATCAACCAGCCCCGCTTTCAGCGCCTGACGGGCGCGCAGCTGTTTGCCGGTTAAGATCATTTCCAGCGCTGTACTAACGCCAACCAGCCGCGGCAGACGCTGCGTTCCACCGGAGCCGGGAAGCAGCCCAAGCTGTACTTCCGGCAACCCAAGAACGGTTTTCGCGTCGTCAGTACAAATACGACTGTGACAGGCCAGCGCCAGCTCCAGCCCACCGCCCAGGCATGCACCGTGGATCGCGGCGATCGCCGGGATCGGCAGCGAGTGGATCTCCGCCATCACCTGCTGCCCCTGGCGCGCCAGATCTTCCGCCTCCTGCGCGCTTTGCACCCGGGCGATCATGTTGATATCGGCCCCGGCAATAAAGTTGTCTGGCTTTGCCGAGATAAACACCAGGCCGCGAATCGCTTTGTTCTCGCGGATCTGCTTTAACATCTCGCGCACCTGAACGCCAAATTCCGCCTTCAGGGTATTCATCTTTTCGTCGGGGACATCAATGGTAATCACAGCCACGTTATCGAGGCGAACCGTCAGATTAAATGCAGATGCCATTGCCATTATTCAGCCTCCAGAACCATTGCTGCCCCAAGACCGCCCGCCGCGCAGGCGGTGACGAGGCCAAAACCGCCGCCACGGCGACGTAACTCATGTAATGTTTGGGTGATCATCCTCGCCCCCGTCGCCGCAAACGGATGACCGTAGGCGATAGAGCCGCCCAGTACGTTAAATTTGCTTTGATCCACTTCTCCGGTGGCATGGGCGCGGCCAAGCACATCGCGAGCAAAACGTTCGCTGGCCAGTAGCTGGACGTTGGCCAGGGTTTGTGCGGCAAAGGCCTCGTGCATATCAATCAGCGTTAAATCAGCGAGGGTCAACCCTGCGCGATCCAGTGCCAGCGGCGTGGACCAGGCCGGGCCTAACAGCATGTCCTGCCAGACGTCGATCGCCGTGAACGCGTAGCTGCGCAGATAACCGAGCGGGGTAAGGCCAAGCTCTTTGGCTCGCGATTCGGTCATCAGGATCACCGCGGCAGCACCATCCGTCAGCGGAGTACTGTTGGCGGCCGTAACGGTGCCGTGTTTGCGGTCGAATGCCGGACGCAGTCTGGCGTAGTCCGCCAGCGTCGAAGTGCCACGAATGTTGTTATCTTCCACCAGCGGTTCGCGGTAAGGCGGGATATACGCGGTCATCACCTCGTCGTTCAGCTTGCCTTCCGACCAGGCTTTCGCCGCCAACTGATGGGAACGGTGAGCCAGCGCATCCTGCTGCTCCCGGGTAATGCCGTAGGTTTTGGCCATCTGCTCGGCGGTGTCGCCCATGCGCAGGCCGGTGGAGTATTCAGCCACCGCAGGTGGAACAGGCATCAGGTCACGAAGGCGTAAACGCGAGAAGAGCTTGAGTTTTTGCCCGGTGGTGCGCGCTTTATTTGCATCCACCAGAATGCGGGCCAGCTTTTTACTGACCCCTATCGGCAGCACGGAGGATGAGTCTGCCCCGCCGGCGATCCCGGCGCGGATGGTGCCCGCCATCAGGCTTTCGGCCACGTTTGCCACCGCCTGAAAGCTGGTTGCACACGCACGGCTGACGCTGTAAGCATCCGTATGCACGTTCATTCCGGTGCCAAGGACAATTTCTCGTGCAATGTTGGGAGCTTCTGGCATCTGAACAACCTGGCCAAAAACCAGCTGCTCAATGACATCAGGCGGTATTTCGCTGCGAGCCAGCATCTCCCCCACCACCATTTTCCCCAGATCGACGGCCGGTATGCCGTGAAACGCTGTCGCCTGACGCGCAAACGGCGTACGCAATCCACTGACAATGGCAATGCGGTCACCTTGTCGGGTGATAAGCGGTAATGCCTGACTCATAACATTCCCCTGTAAAAATTTTGCAAACATAAAGTGGTCTGACCTGATAAATAGTCTTAACCATTTTTTTACATTCAGCCAATTGGGGAAACGAAAAAATGCGAACTAAAACACAGAGAAGAAAAAAGAAAATGCCCCGAGGTAAAAACAGAACGGTAACCCAGAGGTTACCGTTTTGAGTGTTTGCACCCTCACCCGTAGGAGAGGGCATCAGGCCGCGGAGATTAACGCAGACCGAGTTGGAAAATCAGCGTTTCAGCTTCGCAGGCGAAGACAAAGTCGATATCCAGCTTCACGCCGCCGTCCACTTCCGTGAAGGTGGACTTGATTTCACACGGATCGGATTCTACGTCGCGCGCGCGCTTGCTCAGCGCCGCCAGGGTTTCTTCCGCTTCGGCACGGTTGGTGAACACGCGGCTGTAAGAGGCGGTGCAATCGGAGTTGTCCATGATGGTACCAACATCCATACAGCAGCAAACCGGGGTTTCATCAGCACTGCATTTACTCATATCTCAATTTCCTCTGTATTCGCGCAGGACGCGAGACAAACACGATGCTGATATTTTACGCCCCGATGCAGACGCTCTCCAGCCGTTAATGGCGCAAAACGGGATAAGTGACCAATATCACACTAAAAAATGATCTAAAACAAAATTCGCCCTTTTGGATGAGTCGTGATGGTCACATTTTTGCCAACCAGATCTCGTTTCAAGAAACATGTTTGAAAATATTAATAAACAAACTTGCAACATTCTAGCTGGTCAGACCTATACTCTGGCCACTGGTCTGATTTGTAAGTCATACCTCAGACCCTACACTTCGCGCTCCTGTTACGGTATGTAACAATTATTGAATAAAAATAACTCAATGAGGTTATGGTCATGAGCCAGAAAACCCTGTTCAACAAGACTGCGCTGGCAGTCGCAGTGGCAATCGTCTCTACGTCCGCCTGGTCAGCGGGCTTCCAGTTAAACGAATTTTCTTCCTCTGGCCTTGGCCGTGCGTATTCCGGGGAAGGTGCAATTGCTGATGATGCAGGTAACGCCAGTCGTAACCCTGCGCTGATCATGATGTTTGATCGCCCAACGTTCTCAGCGGGCGCCATCTTTGTTGATCCGGGTGTGGATATTACGGGCCGTTCCCCGAGCGGAGCCAGCCTGAATTCCGATAACATCGCACCAACGGCATGGGTGCCAAATCTGCACTTCGTTGCGCCAATCAACGACCAGTTTGGCTGGGGTGCATCCGTAACCTCTAACTATGGTTTAGCGACCGAGTTTAATAACGACTACGCAGCAGGAGCCTATGGCGGTAAGACCGACCTTGAGACTCTGAACCTGAACCTGAGCGGTGCTTACCGTCTGAACAGTAACTGGAGCTTCGGCGTTGGCTTTGATGCCGTTTATGCTAAAGCGAAAATCGAACGTTACGCGGGCGATCTCGGCAAAATCGTTGCGGGCTCCGGCGCACTGCCGCCGCCTCTGGCACAACAGGTTGCAGGGATCCCGGCAGACACCCAGATCGCGTATCTGAAGGGTGACGAGTGGGGCTTTGGCTGGAACGCCGGTATCCTTTATGAACTCGATAAAAACAACCGTTACGGTTTCACCTACCGTTCCGAAGTGAAAATCGACTTTGACGGCGACTACAAGAGCAGCCTGCCTTCTGCTTATAACCAGATCCTCGGCACCTTCGGCCTGCCAATGGGCACCGATGGCCGTACCACTGGCGGTTCTCTGAGTCTGCACTTACCGGAAATGTGGGAATTGTCCGGTTATAACCGCGTGGCACCACAGTGGGCGATTCACTATAGCCTGACCTACACCAGCTGGAGCCAGTTCCAGGAGCTGAAAGCGACCAACAGCAAAGGCGACACGCTGTTCTATAAAGATGAAAGCTTCCGTGATGCCTACCGCATCGCACTGGGTACCACCTACTATATGGATGACAACTGGACGTTCCGTACCGGTATTGCCTTCGATGATAGCCCGGTTCCGGCTGACAAACGTTCTATCTCCATTCCGGATCAGGACCGCTTCTGGCTGAGCGCCGGTGCGACCTATGCATTCAACAAAGATGCCTCTGTCGATGCGGGTGTTTCGTATATGCACGGTCAAAAAGTCAGCTTCAAGGAAGGTCCGTATGAGTTCTCTTCCGAAGGTAAAGCCTGGCTTTATGGCCTGAACTTCAACTACGCGTTCTAATTCGCGCAGGGATCAAAAAAGGTGAGCATCGCTCACCTTTTTTATTTATTCCGAATCGATATCTTTTAATTCGTTCTCGATTGCCTTCGCGTTTGGATTCTCTTCCGGCTTCAGCTTGCCACCATTGGCAATAAAGTCATGATTCTGGAAGTAAGCTTCACGCACCATGATGTATGGATCGGAAGACTGACGCAGCAGACCGTCGGAATCGAGCAGTTGCGCACGTGTTTCAATCCCTTCTACCGTCCATTTACCAATCGACAGCGGCCAGGTCAGCCACGAAAGAACCGGATACAGCGTATCCACCATATCACCGCCATCATCACGCACGGTAAAGCTGCCATAGAACGGCAGATGAACGTACGGGCCGTAACCGACGCCATAATGACCCAGCGTACTCCCGAAGCGGTGCGGCTGTTCACGCTGCAGTTTCGGGTTCGCCATGCCGGCGACATCGATAAAGCCCCCCATCCCCAGCAGGGAGTTCAGGAAGAAGCGAGTAAAGTGCACCATCCCCTGATACGGATCGCCTTGCAGGAAGTAGTTGACCATCACCGCTGGCTCTTCAAGGTTACTGGTGAAATTGCTCAACCCGTTACGCGCAGGCTGGGGAACATAATCACGCCATGCAACCGCCACCGGGCGAACCACATACGGATCCAGCACGTTATAGTTGAAGCTATACATTGAGCGGTTAAATCCTTCGAGAGGATCGGAGCGTCCCGTTTGCTCCCCGGAGCTGGCGCAGCCCACAAGCATCGTCGCGCCCAGCGCAAGCGCCGACAGCCGAAGTTTCATAAAATTCTCTCTGTTCAGTATGGCTATCGTTGATTGCCATCCGTAACGGAGCATTTGATGCTCCGTCTGTAAACGTGCAAGTGATTGTATCAGCACGTTTACCGATGTCTATGAGCACAATTACGGGCAGTAACCACCGTCACTCTGATCTCAGCATAGCCTGGCTTTTAGAATTCGTTTCGCTGGCAATTTTATAATGGCTTTGAATGAGATGTCTCACCTTTGTTGCCATTACCCTCACTTTAAGAGCATCCCCACGGGCATTTTGTTAAAAGCCGCTACGCTTAAAAGAAAGAACACCCAACTGGAGCGGTTATGAAAGACGTGGGCGAAGAGAAAATTGGCGAGAGCAATGAAGAACTTGAAATTGAGAGCGAGGAAAAAGAGCGCGGTGAAAAGATAGAAATTGATGAAGATCGCCTTCCCTCCCGCGCGATGGCGATCCATGAACATATCCGTCAGGATGGGGAAAAGGAGATGGAGCGCGATGCCATGGCCCTGCTGTGGTCCGCTATCGCGGCCGGCCTCTCGATGGGGGCATCGCTACTTGCAAAGGGCATTTTCCATGTGCAGCTTGAAGGTGTACCCGGTGGCTTTTTGCTGGAGAACCTGGGCTACACCTTCGGCTTTATCATCGTCATTATGGCTCGCCAGCAGCTTTTTACTGAAAACACGGTCACCGCCGTTCTGCCGGTCATGCAAAACCCGACCCTGGGTAACTTTGGCTTACTGATGCGTCTGTGGAGCGTGGTCCTGCTGGGCAACCTTATCGGCACAGGTATCGCCGCCTGGGCGTTTGAATATATGCCGATATTTGATGAACCCACCCGGGATGCGTTTGTGAAAATCGGAATGGATGTGATGAAAAACACGCCCATGGAGATGTTCTCTAACGCCATTATCTCTGGCTGGATTATCGCGACAATGGTCTGGATGTTCCCGTCCGCAGGCAGCGCCAAAATTGTGGTAATCATATTAATGACGTGGCTGATTGCGCTGGCCGACACCACCCATATCGTGGTGGGTACTGTAGAAATCCTCTATCTGGTGTTTAACGGCACGCTTCACTGGACCGATTTCTTCTGGCCATTTGCACTACCCACGCTTGCGGGCAACATCTGCGGCGGAACCTTTATTTTTGCGCTGTTGAGTCATGCCCAGATCCGTAACGACATGTCTAATAAGCGTAAAGCCGAGCTGAAAGCGCAGGAAAATGATGAAAAATCGGCAAATAAATCGGCCTGAATGGTGACTCTTTGAGCAGTCGGGCGGCAATGCGCTTAACGCAAAGTGTAAATAACGGTATACTCGTGCCGCCTCGTCCCCTTAGTTAAATGGATATAACGAGCCCCTCCTAAGGGCTAGTTGCAGGTTCGATTCCTGCAGGGGACACCAGATATAACTCTCCTGATGTCTACCGAATTCAATAAAAACCTTTTATAATCAGCCATAACCCCTCTTCTCAGGCTATGCGACGTCAACTGAAGTCTACCCATATCTACGTGAATCAATAAACGTTTGGGGGCCTAAGTGGGGGCTTATCCTGTTCAACGGAAAATGAGGCCCCCAAATGCCACTGAATGCTCGTCAGGTCGAGACTGCAAAGCCCAGAGATAAAGCCTATAAACTCGCTGATGGCGGAGGGCTCTATCTCATGGTCAATACTAACGGTTCAAAGTACTGGCGAATGAAGTATCGATTTGCCGGTAAAGAGAAAAAACTCTCGTTCGGAACCTATCCTGACATCTCACTTGCGGAAGCCCGCACTAAGCGCGATGAAGCGAGAAAAACATTGGCAAATGATAAAGATCCCGGTGAAGTTAAAAAAGCCGAACTACTTGCCCAAAAACTATCGGTTACGAATACTTTTGAAGCGATAGCGGTTGAGTGGTACAACGCAAAAGTTTCTGGCTGGTCAAAAAACTACGCTGACTATGTTAACCGGGCCTTCAAAAACAATGTATTTCCCTTTGTTGGATCGCAGCCGGTTAATGAGATAAAGCCACTGGAGCTTCTGTCTGTATTGCAGCGTATGGAAAAGCGAGGTGCGCCGGAGCTTGCCAGTAAAGTGCGCCAACGTTGTAGCGAAGTGTTCCGTTACGCTATTGTTACTGGCCGAGCCGAGTACAACCCTGCGGCTGATCTTGGTAGTGCTTTACAGGGGTACGAGAAACAACATTATCCCTTTCTTACTGCTGCTGAGCTACCCGAGTTTTTACAAAAGCTTTCACAATACACCGGCAGTCTAGTAACGCTTCTGGCGACCCGACTACTCATGCTTACGGGCTTACGAACCGTCGAATTACGTATGGCAGAATGGAGTGAAATCGACTTCGAAAACCATATCTGGGAAATACCGAAAAGTAGAATGAAGATGAGGCGACCCCACATAGTGCCCCTTTCTGCTCAATCCTTAGCAGCACTTCGGCAACTAAAGCAATTGACCGGTACTTACCAGTTTATCTTTGCAGGTCGAAACGATGTTAATAAACCAATGAGCGAAGCCAGCATCAATATGGTTATTAAAAGGATTGGTTACGATAAGAGAGCAACCGGACATGGTTTTCGTCACACCATGAGCACAATCTTGCATGAGGAAGGATTCAACACTGCTTGGATTGAGACCCAGCTCGCGCATGTGGACAAGAACGCGATTCGCGGGACCTATAACCATGCGCAGTATCTTGAAGGGAGGAAAGAGATGATGCAGTGGTATGGGGACTATTTGGATGGATTGCGATTGGATGGAAACGTTGCCAGAGTTAGTTAATGAAGAGCCGATTCGAGTTCGGCCTTCGCACCAACAGTATGTAAATAGACCTCAACTGAGGTCTTTTTTTATGCCTAAAATGAATCGCCACGGGTTTAACAGACACCTCAGAGTCATTTAAGATGGCTTAAAGAG
>NZ_JACASJ010000230.1:0-2260 GCF_013391025.1 Enterobacter sp. SECR19-1250
ACTGATCGCCAGATCACGCTATTTAAATTCTGGAATTAGCTGCGGAATGACGGATGCACGCTTAAAAATAATAAAAGCAGACTTGACCTGATAGTTTGGCTGTGAGCAATTATGTGCTTAGTGCATCTAACGTTTGAAATAAGGGGCGCCGAGCGCCAGCGAGGGGAGCCAAAAGCTTGCTTTTGGCCGTCCCGACTTGATTGAAGGGTTGGGCGATTTTGCCATTAGATTTTTTTATAAATTTAGTGTGTTTAGAATGGTGATTGCATTTTTCTTGGCTTTTATGCTTGATGTTAAATTCGACCCCAAGTTTCCTGTAAGTGCGGACACAAAAACATATTTATGTCCTGATTTGCTTATAATAAACCCTTCAAACCATCCGTTTTGTAGGGTTCTATTTGCTGTGAATCCTGCACCAGTTTTCCCATACAGTTTTGTACTATTCTCCAGATCTTGTAGATACATGTTATCTATGGTGTTTTCTATGGCTGAATTTCTAACTGGAAGATTGTGATTAATAATTTTACGCAGGAATTGAATTTGTTCTTCCGGTGAAATTTTTAAGCTACTTTCGAGCCATGCTTCTGTTAATCCGTTGTTTCTTTCTTTATCTCCAGAGAAGTCTTGATTTCCATAATCAAAATCTTTGAGATAATTTTTGATTTTATTTAATCCAATTTTTTGGGTTATTTCTTGCGAAACCCAAACAACAGAAAATTGCATCCACGTCTTTGGTGTATGATTGCTGTTCCAAATTTCCATTCCTTTTGGGATTTTATCCCATTTGAATATGGTTTTCTGATCTATTATTTCCGCATCAAATGCCATAAGTGATAATGCGATCTTGAAAGTTGAATCTGGTGCCATTTGCGCTGCGCACTTTGCTTTATTGAATTGAGCAATTTCAGCGTTTGTGGATGCATCGTAAAGTAAAAAACAACCTTCAGTTCCTTCAAATAATTGAGATGCAACAGTAGAGATATCTGTTGATGCACTGGCGCTGCTGTAGATAATATTTGCAATTATTAAAAAAATAGCGAAGTTGATATGTATTGTGTTTTTCATAATAAGTATTGGTTTGGTAAAGGGCTTAATTTTAACGGCTGACAATTAATGAGGCTCCGGGTTCGCCCAACGTTCGAAATAAGGGGCGCCGAGGCGCAGCCGAGGGAAGTTAAAAGCGCAGCTTTTAACCGTCCCGGTTGATTGACCTGTTAGGCCAGTGTTTTTTGCAAGAATACCAGCGCCGTGCGCCGCAGCAAACTTACCAAGAACAATCGAATTTGAAACCAGAAAAACTGGTGCACCGAAACAACACGCCAGCCGGAGCCGTGGGTTTTGAAACCTTCGCAAGAACAGTCGGTTTTGGCCGATGACCCTGAACGAAGTGAATTGTCTTTGGGCGCGCATGCTGGCCATGGACGTTTCTTGAGACGTAACCAGAAAAATGCGCGCCTTCTGCTGAAGAAGCCCATGCAGTAAAAAATTTTTGCAAGAACGCTGGTTTTTGCTTTTCTTGACTAAAGCCAAGTTTTAAAGCTCTAAATAAAAATAGGCCTAACGTTTGACATGAGGGGCGGCCAAGGGCGCCAGCCCTTGGACGTCCCCCTCGATGGAAGGGTTAGGCATCACTGCGTGTTCGCTCGAATGCCTGGCGTGTTTGAACCATGTACACGGCTGGACCATCTGGGGTGGTTACGGTACCTTGCCTCTCAAACCCCGCTTTCTCGTAGCATCGGATCGCTCGCAAGTTGCTCGGCGACGGGTCCGTTTGGATCTTGGTGACCTCGGGATCATTGAACAGCAACTCAACCAGAGCTCGAACCAGCTTGGTTCCCAAGCCTTTGCCCAGTTGTGATGCATTCGCCAGTGACTGGTCTATTCCGCGTACTCCTGGATCGGTTTCTTCTTCCCACCATCCGTCCCCGCTTCCAAGAGCAACGTACGACTGGGCATACCCAATCGGCTCTCCATTCAGCATTGCAATGTATGGAGTGACGGACTCTTGCGCTAAAACGCTTGGCAAGTACTGTTCCTGTACGTCAGCAAGTGTCGGGCGTGCTTCTTCTCCGCCCCACCACTCGACGATATGAGATCGATTTAGCCACTCATAGAGCATCGCAAGGTCATGCTCAGTCATGAGGCGCAGTGTGACGGAATCGGTGCTGTTGGTCACGATGCTGTACTTTGTGATGCCTAACTTTAGTTTTAGGGCGACTGCCCTGCTGCGTAACATCGTTGCTGCTCCATAACATCAAAC
>NZ_JACASJ010000231.1:0-2247 GCF_013391025.1 Enterobacter sp. SECR19-1250
GAAAACATGACTATCGAAAAAAGCCGATTCAATTCGGAGGCCGCCCCACAATCCAACGCCTGCCAGAAGGATATTCTTGCCGTTACTGAAAGCGATATTTCCGTTATCCGGTTTGAGGGTAAGAAAGTCCGCATTGTGAATTGTGACGGTAATCCGTGGTTTATTGCCAAAGACGTTTGCGAGGCGCTGGAGCTATCTAATCACAGCATGGCAATTGCCGCGCTTGATGACGATGAAAAGGGGGTAAGTTTAACTTATACCCCCGGAGGTAATCAGAACATGCGGACAGTTTCAGAGTCTGGCTTCTACAAACTGATCGCCCGCAGCCGCAAGGCCACCACTGCCGGAACGTTCGCACATCGTTTCACTAACTGGGTATTCCGCGAGGTTATCCCGTCTATTCGTAAAACTGGCTCCTATGGTGTGCCGTTCGCCTTCCTGAACGACCACAGCAAACGCAAAGCAGCTTACGACAAGAAGGCCAGCAAGCGCGGTAAAGACCTGCAAGCCTGTAAAGGTGAGAAGTCCCGCCTGATCGCCGAAGAAGCGGAGCTATGGCGCAAATATCAGCCTCAATTGCCGGAGGTTCACTAATGCCAACCGTCCAGAATAAAGCCTTTCCCCTGGCTGGCCTGATGTGTACCTTGCGCGGGATCGCGCACGCGCATGAGGGTAAAGCTGGCATAACAGCGCCAGCTAATGCCAGCTCCTCATTTTCTCGTCGTGGTGACGAGGAGAGTTTCGAGACCAGTACGCGCACGAAGATTAATTGGGGGTCACTACGCGAGGAAGATTTTTCCATCATCACTACACGAGGCGGGAAGATTTTTCTGACATCACCACTAGATGCAGGGAATTTATGCAACAGTACGCGCACGCGCGAAGGTGAGTTTCTGGAGTCCATAAAAAAGGGCTTGCCGACTATCGCCAACCCGGTTTATGGTTATAGAGCACCAGCAGAATCTGGTGCCGGGATTGGCGTCCCGATAACCTGTATAGTGCCGACACGCACTAAGCGTGTTTTTTTGTCGGCAAAATTCCTGCGCACCCAAATTATGGTGGGCTGGATGAGGCTTCCGAAAGGAAGGCCGGTGTCTATACAGGCCGGTTACGCCAACCTTGTTCAGCTCACCACCAGTCTGAGATTGGCGTCTCTTGGTGGTGAATTCAAAATTCACTGTATAGAGGCTGCCATCATGGCTACTACCCCTACCCAAAATCCGCATTTCATCTGGTTAATCGCTGCCGTTCGCCGCGATATGCCGACAATAACCGCCAAAATCCATCACATTGCTGCTGAAACTGAGCGCGATGCCCGCCGCACGCTGGCGCGGGATCACGTCTGTTTCTTTGCAGGCCGTATCCGTCTGGAGGTGGCAGCATGAACAAAGTATCCCTGGCCGATTCAACCTGTCGTATCCAACAGGCGCAGGAAGTCCTGTCTCTCTGGCTTGAAGCGACGAATAAAAACGATAGCGGCACGGCTAACTTAATTGGCGCAATCATTTCCCTTCTGGATGGTATCCCCGAATTGATGGATTCAGCAGAGGATGAATTGGCTGGCATGGACTTAAAAGCGATGGATAAAGCATGAGCAACGTACTGACCTTTAAATCGGGAAATCCCGGCTTATTCCACGCCGAAGCCACACCACACGGCGTCAATATCATGACCCGCAACGATGCCGGGATGTATGAGCATGTTGCTCTTATCAACTACGAAAAAGCCGTAGTACGTCTGGATGCGGGTCAGTATGACAATAAGCCTGATGAAGGATTTGCCCTGCATTTTGCAGTGGCTGACGGCGGGGCGCGTGGCTGGTTCGACTTCACCGCGCAGCATAACGTCATTATGTGGCGCTGGCTGATTGCGGCCTGTTTCGTTGCCGAAATGAAGCGTGAGAACGGCACAACCTCCGTCACTGAGGCTGACGGCACAGCATCGCAGGTGGCGATTTACTCCAATGGTACAGCGGGCATTGTGGTTTACCCGTTCGCGGAACGTCTGGCGATGGCGAACAACATCGAGGGCGCAATGATTGAGCGCTACGGCACTGAGCAGGGGACGGAGAACGCCATTGTTTTTTATCAGGCCATGATCGACACGGAGCGCGGCGAGCTGACCCCGTTCGGACGTGAAACGCTGGCAGAGCTGCATGATGGATTCATTGCTGATCTGAATGAAAACGGCTTGCCTGAAATGCCAGCGGCGCACTGAGGGAGCGACACAATGCGTAATATCGACCTT
>NZ_JACASJ010000232.1:0-2183 GCF_013391025.1 Enterobacter sp. SECR19-1250
GCTCCGGATGAATATGATGATCTCATATCAGGAACTTGTTCGCACCTTCCTTAGACAAAGCACAATTAGATTCTTTATTCAGCATACTTTCGCCAGGGAGTAACTTGAACCCGTTTACGGAAAAAGTGCAACAAAGAAACAATCTAATATTCCTTCTATTACATTGCTTTGGTTTGAGAGCAGGTGAACTTTTGAATCTGCGTATTGGCGATATGGATTTTGCAGAATCAACAATCGCAATAAGAAGGAGAGCAAATGATAAAACAGATCCACGAGTTTATCAGCCATTAGTGAAGACGTGTGAGAGAAAATTAATTGCTGACACAAAACTTATATATGAAATTTCAGATTATATTTTGAATGATCGTAGGAAAGTTAAAAATGCTAATAAGCATGATTTTCTGTTTATTACCTATAAGGAAGGGAAGACCCAAGGGCAACCTCTGTCATTTTCCTCATACCATAAGATAGTGAGTGTTGTTCGTCAATCATCCTCACTTCTAAGTGGATTAACAGGTCATAAATTACGACACACATGGAATTATGAGTTCTCAAAAACAATAGACAATGCCCAAGATATATCCGATGAAAAAGAACAGCAAATCCGTTCTTATCTCATGGGATGGCGACCTGGTTCAGATACTTCAATAATTTATAATCGCAGGCATATTTTTGAGCTATCGAAAAAAACTGCACTTGAACAACAAGAGCAACTATTCAAAGGAGGATTTGATGAATAATTTAATTAAATATAACTCTGATAAAATGTCTTTGCATGAACATAAAATCGTCAGTTCGATTGAAAATAACGGAATCAATCTTACAAACTTAATATATGCTATGAACGAAAATTTGGTTTGTGGATTTGTATATACAGTACAATATTATTTTAATAGCAACAGCTATTTGTATGTGAAAAATATTGTTAGAAATATGGAGAGTCTTATCCGTAAACTATCTCCTACTCATATTGATGATAAGGTTCTAATTGAATATCAAAATAAGAAATTATCAAAAGCCCCGGCATCATTTCGCGTTTTACGACCATTTTTGATTAAATGGTTTGAGTTAGGATATCCAGGAATAGATGAAAGTGCGGTAGAGCTGTTAAAGCATTTGGACCTAAAGATAAAAAAATCTGGTCAGTCTGTGCTTCAAGATGATCCAACAGAGGGACCACTAACTAAAGAAGAACATACTTCTTTGATTAAGGCTATGAATCATGCATATAGAAAAGGTGAACTGTCACTGCCACATTATGCAATATCACTATTGATCAGCCTTACAGGTAGAAGACCTCAGCAGTTAGTTATGTTGAAATATAAAGACCTTATTCAAAAGAACTTAGATAATGGCAAAGTAGAATATGTAATTTCAGTGCCACGAGTTAAACAACGGGGTAAAGAACTACGATATCGAGAACTTGCAATAATATCAGAGGTTGCATCAATTGTTCAATTGCAAGCTAATCAATCAGTAAAACTTGTTGAGCAAGCTCTTGGAAAAACTCTTGATGATTATTCTAAACGAGAAGTTCCTATTTTCTTAAATGAGGAAAAACTCTCAGATTTATCCATAACAGGTTCAATTCTTCTGGAATATAATAAATTATATGCGAAGCCTACAATTGCTAATGTAGCATTGAAAAGTATTGTTAATAATGAGGGTGTAATATCCAACCGTACCGATTCGATACTAAATGTTACTCCTCGTAGGCTTCGTTATACAATAGCAACTATGCTGGCTAAAGATGGGCATAATGTTAATACTATAGCTGAATTATTGGATCATTCCTCTACTTCAAGTGCGGGGATTTATATTAAAAATCATGCTGACAGTGTTGAAAGGATTGATTCCGCTGTTTCAGAACAATTGTCATTTGTCGCTGATATTTTTATGAACGGAATCAAATCGAAAAAGAGTAGTCATTTCAAATTTTTTTCTTCAAGTAGATGCCAGAGTCAGGATTCAGGATTCCCTTGCAATCAATGTATATTTTTTATTCCGATTGATCGCAGTGAGGTGAATCAACTATGAATAATATTATTTTGTTCAAATCAAAAAAACATATTCTTGTAGAAGAAAACTATAATGAGTTTATAAAATTTTGTCGCTATCAACTGTCCGGACTAAGGAAGGTGCGAATAAGCAGGTCATTTCTTCCCAAGCTGACTCGCTGATTA
>NZ_JACASJ010000233.1:0-2172 GCF_013391025.1 Enterobacter sp. SECR19-1250
TGAAAGCCTGTCCTCAGCATAGTACCGGGAAGGAGGGAGTGACCATCTCATTAAAAATCGTACGCTAAGACCGGTTTGGCTAGCCGGGTAGTAGGAGTCCCATTAGTCACGCCTGCCGGGCTGCGGCTTGGTCTGGTTGAGAACTCGGTTCTTTGTGGCGATGATCCACGAAGTTGCACCCATCGACGCTGTGCTCACAGGCAACAATCTCCAGTTGCAGCGTCGTATGGAAGATGCTGAATCGGTCAGCCAGCAACAACTTGAGGGTTTTGAGCAACTCGTCGGGCCCTATTTCCGGCGCATACACGATATGAGCGGTCATGCTGACCTTGCCGCTCGTGAGCGCCCATACGTGCAAGTCATGCAGCCCTGTCACGCCTGGCACGGCCTGAACAGATGCCATCAAGGCTCCCATGTCAATGCCGTCTGGGACTCCCTCCAGCAAGACATTCAGGCTTTCCTTGAGTAGCAGCCAAGTTCGTGGCAGCACCCAAAGCCCAATTGCCACGGCGACGACCGCATCTACCCACACCCAGCCGGTGAATCGGATGACCAGCGCAGCTCCGATCACGCCGATGGAGCCAAGCATGTCGCTCCAGACCTCCAGATAAGCGCCTTTGACGTTGAGGCTCTTGTCCTTGCCGCCCTGAAGCATACGCATGCTGATGAGGTTGACGATCAGACCCAGCACTGCTACCACCAGCATCCCGCTGGACTGAACCTGCGCTGGCTCGCGCAAACGCTGCCAGCCCTCATACAGGATGTAGCCAGCGACGCCGAAGAGCAACAGGGCGTTGAATGCGGCCGCAAGGATTTCGAAGCGGTAGTAGCCATAGGTGCGCTTGGCATCGGCTGGCCGTCTCGCCACCCGTACAGCCGCCAAGGCGATGGCCAGCGCCGCTGCATCCGTGAACATGTGCGCCGCATCTGAGAGCAGGGCCAGGCTGTTGAAAACAATGCCTGCGGCGACTTCGGCCAGCAGGAAGCTTCCGGTCAGCGCCAGGGCGATCCAGAGCGATTTTTCATTGCGCTCGCTGGGTAGGGCATGGGAGTGATTGGTGCTCATCTTCGTCCTTCTTCTGAGTTCATTTTTGTTCAGCGTGACCGGAAGCCGGCACCCAGCGATACAACGTCGGGATTGAGACCCCGAGGTTCTTGGCCACGTCCTTGGGAGCGATCCCGCTGGCGAGCAGTTTCTTGGCCGATTCAATCTTGCTTTTGGTCATCTTCGGTTTGCGTCCTCCCTTGCGGCCTGACAGCCGGGCGACCGCCAATCCTGCACGGGTCCGCTCCACCGTCAGCTCGCGCTCCATTTCGGCGAGGCTGGCCATGACGTGAAAGAAGAACCGTCCCGACGGCGTGCCGGTGTCGATGGCGTCGGTGAGACTCTTGAACTGGATGCTCTGCTTGTGCAACTCGCTGACCAGATCGACCAATTGCTTGACGCTACGGCCCAGGCGATCCAGCTTCCAGACGACCAGCGTGTCTCCCTTGCGTAGCATTTCAAGCGCCTTGGCCAAGCCGGGGCGCTCGGCTCTCGTGCCGCTTAATTTGTCCTCAAAGAGCTTTTGGCACCCGGCCTGGGTCAAGGCCTCTCGCTGTAGCTCCAGGTTCTGATCCTGCGTCGAGACGCGCGCATAGCCGACGAGCATGGCACGGTCAGACCGCTGCCTTGCCGCACTGAGCGCAAAACTTCGTACCCGGTTGCAGTGTGGTTCCGCATTGCGCGCAAGCCGAAGGAACCAACGAAGTCCCGCACTGCTGGCAGAAGCGAGCGCCTGGCGCGTTAGATGCCTTGCAGTTGGGGCAAGCAAGGCCGCCATTACCCCACCCGCCCGCTGGCGGCCCGCCGCTTCCGTACCCACCGCCACCACCGTGATGCCCACCACCGTGATGCCCACCACCGCTGTAACCGCCACCGTGGTGGCCACCGAAAAGTCTGTCAAAAATACCCATGAGTCTTTCTCCTTTCGTAAACACGTCAAAGCCACTTGGGGCAGCGGTTGGCTACATCACTATTTCTCGAAACGCGTTGATATGATAAGAATTCAAGAATAAAGTTTCAAGAACTGTTTTCGAGAATCGCAACGCATTGATTTGCTGTACCGCGCCAGAGGTGTCATTTTCAGAAGGTGACTGCACGGAATATCAAGAGTCGGCTGCACAGTCTTT
>NZ_JACASJ010000234.1:0-2113 GCF_013391025.1 Enterobacter sp. SECR19-1250
TGCGTGATCTGATCCTTCAACTCAGCAAAAGTTCGATTTATTCAACAAAGTCGCATTATATCTACAACTTTATGAGGGTATACGCAGTTTTCTTTATCAAGTTGCCATTTCTTATCTGACAGTTTGAAACTATATCTATTCATCTTAGCAAAAAAAATTTGCTCACTTTCAATACATTTGAGTTCCACATTAAACCCCACTAATTATTTTACTTACTGATTTATAGACCTTTAGGACGACATCCTTCTCTTGTTGGGATATATATTTAAAATTGTATCTATCACACATGATTGACTCCTTTGACCAACCCATTAGATAATTCCTTAAATCTTTCCTTCTACTATATTCTAATTCAGCGCCTTCTATTCCTTTAGAATACATATAATTCCAAGAGTGCCTTAACCTATGACCTGAAAGATTATATAGCTTTGGACTTGCTCGTTTCAGTGTTGATATCACCTTCTCATAAGCTGAAATGCTTAAGGGTTCTCCTGCGTTTTTTCCGGTGCAATGAGCCACCAATAAGAAATTATGCTTTTTCCTTTTTGTCATTTTTTCCCTGCTATTGCTTATGTAATCAAAAATTTCACTGGCTAACTCATCAGATAACGGAATAACCCTTTCTCCAGTCTTTACTAATGGTTGATAAGATCTTCCATCTTCTTTTGAATCATGTCTTCTGAGTACACTTAAAGTGTTGTCTCTGAGATCAAAATCATCTATTTTAAGATTGAGCAACTCTCCAGCCCTTAAACCTAAATTTAAGAGCAAGGTAAATATTAGTCTGTTCCTGACCTGTACTTCCTTATGGAAAGGGTTTTCAATCCCGCCAATTTCCAATAGACGGAAAAGCACATTGATCTCTTCTTCATTTAACGATTTTTCAGATATTTCATTCGTATTCAATGAACTGTTTCTTGGAATATGTGCTCTGATACTTTCAATAAATACTTCTACTTCATACTTTGCATGAATCCCCTTTGACGAATGAACTAATCCACATAACCACTCAAGGTAGCGTGAAAAAACGTGTACTCTATAACTAAAGGTTCGCTTCGCAATAAACTTATTACTTGCTGATTTTATCTTTATAATTTTTTGTCTATCGAATCTTTGTTTCGCATATCTTACCAGATCATCTATTTCTGCAACACTGAGATACTTTTTAAGCTCAATTCTCTCAACTATATTAATTTTCCTACTATCTAAGAAATTACTAAAAATTAGTAAGTTAGTTGCAACTATTTCCATAGTTGAGGCGGTTGCGCCTCTATTTCTTATGTCTGTAGTAAGAAATAGATTTTGATAGTAAACTGGTAGATTACTATTTTTATCCAGGATCAGGCATCCTCGCTCCCCATTACTCATGATGAATTTCTTTACTTTATATCCCATTTTGACCTCATTCTTTACAAATTAATATCACTCTCACTTATTAAATATATTCCAATTCAAAATAATTCAAATTTTTTACAATGACTTTAGTTTATTTGGTATATATATTAATGGCTTGAAAAAATTTATTTGACGTCAAATAAACAGGTACGGCTAGTAAATGGTATCCATACCCGATATTAAGAAAATCAACTCTAAGTCTTATAGCAAAAGCTCTGCCAGAAAAAAGGTAAAGAATTACGTCAAATATATTCTTTTTTTCAGATGCAAACTTTACAAAGCCTCGTTGTTTCAAACTCACTACGTAAACTCACAAAATCTGTAAATTTCTTTTTCTTAATACATTATCAAAAGTTAAAAATAGATGAAGCAGCATTTCTGTTAAGCGACATGCTTTCTTGAATTTTCGATAATTAATTGAATCCATTCATCGATTTCGCTTTCGACAAAAGCGGTAGCACGAACACCGATCTTTACTGGCTGTGGAAACCTATTTTGGCTGATAAGACGATAGATCCACGCTTTACCAAATCCAGTTTTCTTCATGACTTCTGGTAAACGGATGAGACGAGCTTGATTTTCCATATGTATGTCCTCTGTTGTTTCTACAGGGATACAGTACAAATGAATTTCGAATGGATGAAGCGAGATTACGAACACCAGAGGACTTTGTTGAATAAATCGAACTTTTGCTGAGTTGAAGGATCAGATCACGCAT
>NZ_JACASJ010000235.1:0-2106 GCF_013391025.1 Enterobacter sp. SECR19-1250
ACCCGCTACGGGGGAGACTTACCCGAAATCTGATTTATTCAACAAAGCCCGTTTTAGGGTAAGGACGTATGGGGCAGATCCTCTCTGTTCCGACCGGGTGAAGATAGAGAGCTAAACTAAATGCTGATTTCATACGCATCTTTTACATCTCCACCTTACTCCGTAGATTTTGAGTTGTGATATGATCGCTTTGCTGTAGGTGTTGTAGGGATGAAGGGAAGGAGGGTTTCGCAGATTCTCCGTTCCGGATGCTCTAAAACGCTGTCAGAGGGATGATAAGGCAAAAAAAAGAACCCCGAAGGGTTCTCTTTTTCGCCTCAGTCAGCGATTCGCAGTCGCTGCTGCTGCCCGAAACATGTACCGAAGTTCACGTTGTCGTTACTATAGCGAAGTAATGTTACCCCTGGGGTGATTCTACGTCAACGTGAGCCGGTAGTTCTTGCAACCTGCAATATGGATTAAGTCTATGGCTGAAGTGCTGACTGCTTTCATAAAAGCGCCGCGTATAACTCAGGTGCTGACCATCGTTCTGTGCCTAATCTTGCTGGCGCTACTGGTCACTCCGCACCTGTTCTAAGTGTAGAACCACCGAATAAAAAAGCCGCTTATGCGGCTTTTTTATTCGGTATCAATGTACGGCAAAGTCACTTTTGACTGTAACAGGCACCACATGGGAGAGGTCGATCTCCTTGCGGGCGCGGCTAAGGTCATAGGTCGCCTGCATTGCCAGCCAGAGTCGAGCTGCGATTCCTAAACCTGCCTCAAGTTTAAGAGCCATTTCAGGACTGATTGCCGCTTTACCTGCCGAGACTTTACTCAGCGCAGAAGGGGAAACATCGAGGTTACGGGCAAGGGCTCGTAAGCTGATTTCGTTATCCTCCAGGTATTCGGTAATCAATCCCCCTGGGTGTGGTGGGTTGAGCATCGTCATTAGTGGTAGTCCTCCAGATTCAGTATGTAGGCATCACCATCTGTAAACTCAAAGGTGATTCGCCAGTTCGCCCGAACGGTGATCGCATAAAGATTCTTCTTATCGCCTTTCAGGGGGTGAAATTTAAATCCCGGATAGGCGCGGAAATCTTCTGTTGTCGTCGCTTCGTCTAACATCAGGAGGCGAAGTTTTATTCTCTCCACATCCTTTGCCTGTACTCCGCTCGGATCGTCGTTCTCAAAGAGCTTTTGTAACCCTTTGTGCTTGAAACTTTTTATCATTATTGATTCCCTGTTTCCCAACGGGAAACATTATACCACGCGTTTCTCTTAGCGAAACACTTTTCTGCAAATAAATTGTGTTTCAAGGGAAGGCGCAAGGCGAAAAACAATAATATGCGCACTTAAAATGTACATTAATAGTACATAAAGAGTACCTTATGTGTACGGTTAATTGCGTTGTATTGTATTGCTAAATTACAGGGAAATCCTCGAACTCCCCCGTTCTGGCATCGGTAACGATGTGCGTCACCACGCCCCTGATCTCGATACCTTCATCCTCATTATCCGGCAGGGCGCGGACGTTCTCCGGCCTGTCCAGCTCCTGTAGACATCTTGCCGGATGGAGACGCAGTCGCATGATCCTGAATTCATCTTCCAGCACGCAGAGCACCAGGGTGCCGTCAACCGGCCGCGCGCCGAAATCCACGATCAGCAGCGAACCCGGCCTGATGCCCTCCCGGAACGAGGTGCAGTCGCTACGAAATAGGAACACGCCCGGACGCCCGGTTTTACAGTAGCTATCCAGCGAGAGGCGGCTTTCCTGGTAATCCATTGCCGGTGACGGAAACCCCATATCAGCGCCCTCCGTTCGGATTAAACAGCTGGAACGTCCGGTTTTCTCCCTCATTGGGCGAGACGTCCCGGAACACCGTCACATACGTTTCTATCCACTGGTTAGCCTGGCGGGGCGTCCAGTGCCAGTTGAACTTGTGAAGCTCCCGGACAAAGGCTGCGGTCGTGACGGTCTGACGGCCATCCTGTTCGCGGGTGATGGCCGCACGCCAGGCAGCGTCAATTTCATAGCGTCGTGGCATCAGATTTACCTCTTTATACTGTATATGCATGGGTCTTCCCCGATCATGGTGGGAAGACTCAGAACGCCATATTCAGTTT
>NZ_JACASJ010000236.1:0-2093 GCF_013391025.1 Enterobacter sp. SECR19-1250
GCTCCGGATGAATATGATGATCTCATATCAGGAACTTGTTCGCACCTTCCCTAACCGACCCGCCACCCGGCGGGTTTTTTATGCGTTGAGGAAAGGTGGCGTTGCAAACGGCGCACCGGTGTGGGCATCGGCTTCGCTGATAACTATGACTTTATGTTTCCCCGGGGCATAAAATCGTTTTAAACAGCCTAATTAAAGATACCTATTTTTTTGACTTGAACACAAACACAATATTCATCAGTTTCGCTAACCCCTTATTAAACATTCTAATTATTGCAAAAACGAGTAAAATAAAGAATGACGCGCGGGATTTAACGGGTTATAAACTTTACCTCTCTTAACACTTTTGTAACGTCATTGAGGTAAACCCGTGAAGCAGGTTGGCATTGTTGGTTGGCGCGGTATGGTTGGGTCAGTATTGCTGCAACGCATGCTCGAAGAAAATGATTTTAATGATATTGCAGCCAGTTTTTTTAGTACCTCTTCTGTTGGGGCACCTGGGCCTGTCATTAATGGTGTCCGTTCGGTACTTAAAGATGCGTATTCCCTGGATGCGCTGGCGGAAATGGATATCATCATTACCTGCCAGGGCGGTGAATATACAAAATCGATGTATCAATCATTAATTGATCATGGTTGGGAAGGTTACTGGATCGATGCCGCATCAGCGCTGCGAATGGACGAAAGAGCTTGTATCATCCTGGATCCTGTGAACCGTGAAAATATCAATGATTCCATCAAAAAGGGCGGTAAACTTTTTGTAGGCGGAAACTGTTCAATCACCTTAAGCCTGATGGGGCTCGCCGGTTTGATCAAGGCCGATCTCATTGAATGGATGAGCGTGATGACCTATCAGTCAGCTTCGGGGGCGGGTGCAAAGCATGTCCGCGAGTTGATCGCCCAAAGTGCATTTGTCACCCGAAATTTAACCCCCGATGAGCTGGAAAACGCAGGCTCGGTGCTTCCTCTGGTCAATAAAGTCAGCGAACTGATTAACAGCAGTGACTTGCCTGTTGAGAATTTTGGCGCGCCGCTGATGGGGAGCATCATTCCCTGGATTGATAGCGACCTGGGGGATGGCAATAGCCGCGAAGAGTGGAAGGGAGAAGCAGAAACAAATAAAATCCTTGGCCTGAAAAAAGGCACCATCCCGGTTAATGGTCTGTGCATTCGTGTTGGTGTAATCAGGTGCCATAGTGCGGCCATTACAATGAAACTCAAACGCGAAGTGGATGAAGCTGAATTTGCTAAAAGGGTAAGCGACGCTCATCCCTGGGTAAAATACGTCCCTAATAATAAAGAGGCCAGCGTCAGCCAGCTTACTCCCGCACATATTAGCGGCACGCTTAAGGTTGGCGTAGGGCGTTATAAAAAAATGGCGCTAAATAATGAACCTGTTTATTCGGTATTGACCGTTGGGGATCAACTATTATGGGGGGCGGCGGAACCATTACGCCGCATGCTTAATATTTTGCTTAACAGAATATAATGGGTTTAGACCTGTTATTCATTATTAGCTGAAAACAGAACCGGGCGGACAGCCCGGTTTTTTTTGCGCGTTAATGCGGAATAATTTGATCTGGGTTAAAAAAATAAACAATGTTTTGCTTAAGGAGGCTTCGCTATAAAAATTTGTGTTTTTTTGCCGATAACTGTGGATAGCACAAAAATAACGTAATAGCAGTTAAGAAGGCGAAGAATGACCATACCTCAGAAGACCCCTGACTTTACGGATAGCGAGCATTCTAAGGGACTGATAAATAAAACGTTTACCTATATTGTTACCTTGTTGATAGGTATTTTTATCGCAGCGATAGTGTCATTGCTGATCATTAAAAACAATGTTAATAAAATCAGCGATAAACATGACGAGTTTTTGTTAAGGCAAGCATTAGACGCCCGCCAGGAAAACATGCGCAGCCATTTGAAAGATAATGCTGAGTGGGGAGATGCTTACAAACATCTTCATCAAAAAACTGACCTGAACTGGGCATGGGATAAGCAGAATCTGGGCAAGTCTCTGTATGATAACTTTGGCTGGCTTTGTTGAATAAATCAGATTTCGGGTAAGTCTCCCCCGTAGCGGGTTGTGT
>NZ_JACASJ010000237.1:0-2073 GCF_013391025.1 Enterobacter sp. SECR19-1250
GCGGCGCGGCGCGCGCGGACGTGACCAGGCAAACTCGGACTGCTGCCGCTCATCCTCACGTAATGCACGCTGGCGGTCGGCGTAACGCTGCGACTCAATCTGCGCACGCGCTCTGTTCAGGACGATATGCCGGTTCGGCTGATTTAGCTTTTTGCCTGACGCTCTCTCAGCTGCGGCAATAGCATCATCAAGAAATTTTTTCTCTGCAGGTGTCAGGTTTGTCAGTCTGTTCATAGCATTCTCCCATCAGAATAACGCCGCACAGTCTGCCAGACACAGCAGAACCGATGAAGCGCTGGCGGTGCTGAAAGACAGCCAGAAACGGTGAACGGGAGCGGATTTTAATCCGGTGACGTGAGACGTTGGGCAAGCCGCAGGCGCGTCAGTGGTTTTAGCGGGTTTCGGGGCGCAGCCCTGAACCAGTCACGCAGCGCTAGCGGAGTGTATACTGGCTTACTATGTTGGCACGGATGCGAATACCAGTGAAGTGCTTCATGTGGCAGGAGAAAAAAGGCGGCACCGGCGCGTCAGCAGAATATGCGATACAGGATATATTCCGCTTCCTCGCTCACTGACTCGCTGCGCTCGGTCGTTCGGCTGCGGCGAGCGGTGCGGGCTTACTGGCGGGGCGGAAATTTCCTGGAAGATGCCAGGACGAAACTTAACGGGGAAGCGATAAGGCCGCGGCGAAGCCGTTTTTCCATAGGCTCCGCCCCCCTGACAAGCATCACGAAATCTGACGCTCAAATCAGTGGTGGCGAAACCCGACAGGACTTAAAGATACCAGGCGTTTCCCCCTGGTGGCTCCCTCGTGCGCTCTCCTGTTCCTGCCTTTCGGTTTACCGGTGTCATTCCGCTGTTATGGCCGCGTTTTCTCATTCCACGCCTGACACTCAGTTCCGGGAAGGCAGTTCGCTCCAAGCTGGACTGTATGCACGAACCCCCCGTTCAGTCCGACTGCTGCGCCTTATCCGGTAACTATCGTCTTGAGTCCAACCCGGAAAGACACGACAAAGCGCCACTGGCAGCAGCCACTGGTAACAGGATTAGCAGAGCGAGTTAATTTAGGTGGTGCTATAGAGTTCTTGAAGTGGTGGCCTAACTACGGCTACACTGGAAGGACAGTATTTGGTATCTGCGCTCTGCTGAAGCCAGTTACCAGGTTAAGCAGTTCCCCAACTGACTTAACCTTCGAAAAACCACCTCCCCGGGTGGTTTTTTCGTTTTCAGAGCAAGAGATTACGCGTAGAAAAAAAGGAACTCAAGAAGATCCTTTCTATGCTCAACCACCGCATGGCCCATAGCCGCGCTGGCCGTTGCCGGTCAGCTCCAGAATCCTCGACCAATATGGAACCTTGCCCCTCCCAAAATTCAACTAAAAAACCCTCATTTCCTGCCGATAAAATGGGTATTTCTTAACTATGCCTAAATAAATAAGGATAATTTTGAAAAAAATATTCATCCTATCGGCAGCGCTGATCATGGCAGGATGCGCAACAAAGCAATATCCACAGGCCGCGAACGTCACCGGTCCAGAATCTTCCGCAATGGATTGCAAAGCGGTAGCTCTGGAAATCGCCAAAACGCGCAGTGTACAACAAGAAATTGAGGCAACCGGCGAATTTGACGGGCGCACCGTATTAGGTTTCCTGGGTGATTTTGGGATAGGAAATGGCATGGCAAAAGGCGAAGCCCGCAAAAAAGCAGCTAACCGGCTAAATCAGCTGGAAGCCCTGAAGGCTGCAAAGTGTGCAGATCAATAAGGTACAAAAAAGCCCTGCGGGGCTTTTTTTGTACCTGCCAATCAGCTGGATTTACCATAACATCCGTTGTCTGCACTGCCTGAGAGGCCCTCAGCGCGTTTCTGCGGCCTGACAGCCGTTTCCGGCACCTTTCACCGCACCAACCCCTGAAAAACGCCCCTGATGATTTCTGCGCGTCTGCATGGCTATTCACAGGAGTGAATGGCGGGCAATTTCGGAGTGTCAGTACCACTAAACCGCCAAAAGGCGCAATCAGCGGCGCGGCGCGCGCGGACGTGACCAGGCAAACTCGGACTGCTGCCGCTCATCC
>NZ_JACASJ010000238.1:0-1939 GCF_013391025.1 Enterobacter sp. SECR19-1250
TAAATTGCGCACCAATTTTGCAATTTCACATCAATAAAGCCAGTAACCGCGCGGGTTGAGGATGGTTTGCGCATTGGTATCCGTTTCGTTTTGCGCAGATTTTTTGTGAATGCGAATGGATTACACCATAGCCAGAAATATCAAGCCTCTCCGCTATTTTGCGAATTCGCATTGCCGCCGTTAGAATTCGTCAGATGGTACGCACGTTGAATGCGCAGTTTTGCTGCGAACCTTACTGCGAACTGTCGCCCCCGCTGGTGGCCTGTCGTTGCTTCTTACCATCATTTAACCGAAAGGCGTTATCTCCCTCAGAATGGCGTTTCATCGTCGAATGGTGGGCGCTGGTCAAAATCATCAGGGGTGTTATATAGCTCCCATCCCGGCGCGGATTGCGTTTCGTGGCCCCTGCTGGCTCCGCTTGCTTTGACTGACTCGGCCCGCTTCCCGCCGGGGCGTACCGTTCTGGCGCTGATCACGCTGTCGGCTACTACCTGATAACCTTGCTGTGTACCGCCATCCTTGCCCGTCCACTGATTGATCTGCATCGCTCCGGCAACACTGACTAAATCGCCTTTAACGTGTCCTGCCAGTGCGTCGGCCTGTTTGCCGAATGCCACCACGCCCAGCCAGAAAGTAACCTCTCCGCCCTCTGCTGCATGGCATGGCAGTGCCACCGCTAAACGCCCCATTGCCATGCTTGTACCGTTTGCTGTGGTGCGGGTCTGCGGGTCTGCGACTAAACGCCCGTAGGCTGATATCTGTGCTGTCATTTTGCGAATACCTCGAATTATTAGTTTTGCTAATGAAGATTACCCGGCTCCGTCTTATTGTGGGACACCTGCCGATTTTTTTCATAGTAAGCAGAAATAGTGTCGGTTCAGTTGGTTCAGTTGGTTCACTGCCCGCCAGCCCGCGCCAGCACTGGTTTTTTCTGAACCAACATCAGCGATTTTGTGTTGGTTCAGCAGGGCTTTCTGTTGGTTCACTGCCTGCCAGAGTGAATGCCCTTATCAAAACATGTTGGTTCAAAACGAGCATTTGTTGGTTCAGCGTTGGTTCAGAATGAAAATAAAAACTCTTATAAAACAATAATCTTTACATATTAAACCAACTGAACCAACTGAACCAACACCATTTTTACGTATGTGAGAAATGCTATTCCTCTGGTGGGGCATAATCCTCTGGTCGGAAGGTCAGGACGTAAACGTTAATCTGTCGCCCGTCGATTCGCGGTGATTTACGCTGATAACCACGCCCGCTGGCTGGCGGTTTCAGCATCCCGGCATTTTTCAGAACTTCGGCGAACTGCGTCGGGTTAAAGTTCTGCGCGATCTCCTTTTCGAATGCGCCGCGAAAGGTGTAGAAGATTATAGGGTCGCTGTCGTGGCTCCCCTTCTGGCGATACCCCGCCAGATCCTTAACGGGCATGTCGGCAGAACTGTAGGGGAACGGCGCGAATCGACTCAGCCCATAGGCATTTAAAAACGCTTCTGTCTGCTCAATTATCTGCTGGTGCTCTTTGTTCCCCGTGCCAAACTCTTTCAGCCATGCGTTATAGGTGTGCTGTATCGCATCCCGACACGTTTGAGCATCCCAGCCAGTAACCACGCCACCCAGTAGTAAAGCGGCCTCCAGAATGGCAAATCTTGCCCCTACACGGTGAACCTGTTCCCCATAGTCGGCAGGGATTAGACTGCGCCAGCGGGCTTCACACTCACGAACGACATCAATCGCCTGTTGCTGGTGGTCTGAAAGCCATCTGATCCACTCCCTCCCGGCAGCGCCATGATGGTGCTGATAAGCATCTTTCAGCGCGTCGGCGTGTTCTTTCCCTGTCTGGTGTTCATGAAAGCGCACCGCCTTACTTAACGGGATATTCAGCAAGCGCACCAGTTGCCCGGCTTTGGTCTTGCGTCCGGCGGTGGCGATGAAGGTTTCT
>NZ_JACASJ010000239.1:0-1935 GCF_013391025.1 Enterobacter sp. SECR19-1250
TTGCGGAAAATTTAACAGCGGATGTTCGCGATCACCTGGACAAACTTCTGAGTGAAATGCTCGCCGGCAATATCAGTCGTTTCATCTGGCTTCGCAACTTCGAGGTTGGTAACAACTCGGCTGCTGCTAACCGTTTGCTCGACAGGCTCGAATTTCTGCGTACCCTGAATATCAATCATAGTGCTTTGGCCAGCATACCTGCCCATCGCATTGCCCGGCTGCGTCGGCAGGGTGAACGCTACTTCACCGACGGTTTGCGTGACATCACTTCGGACCGCCGCTGGGCGATCCTTGCCGTCTGTGTTGTGGAGTGGGAAGCGGCGATTGCTGATGCCATAGTCGAAACCCATGACAGGATCGTAGGAAAAACCTGGCGGGAAGCGAAGCGCCAGCATGACGAAACAATTTCCGGCTCTAAAGCCACACTCACGGATACGATCCGTACCTTCACCGCGCTGGGAGCTTCGTTGCTTGAGGCCCGCAGTGACGGAACCCCGCTGGAGATGGCTGTCGCCAGTTCGGTTGCATGGGACCGGCTCGCTCAACTGGTAGCGACAGGGACTCAACTCAGCAACACGCTAGCCGATGAGCCTCTTGCATATGTCGGGCAGGGATACCATCGCTTTCGTCGTTATGCGCCCCGCATGTTGCGCTGTCTGAAGCTCGAAGCCGCGCCGGTCGCCGGACCATTGGTAGCAGCAGCTTTGTCGATCGGAGAGATGAAAGGTGTTGCATCGCCAGAAAGGCGTTTCCTGCGGCCCAGCTCCAAATGGAACCGTCATTTACGAGCTCAGGAAAAAGGAGATACCCGTCTTTGGGAAGTGGCGGTACTCTTTCACCTCCGGGATGCTTTTCGTTCCGGAGATGTCTGGCTCGCTCATTCGCGCCGCTATGGTGACCTCAAGCAGGTACTGGTGCCGATGATCGCGGCGCAGGAAAATGCAAAACTGGCCGTGCCTTCCAACCCACAGGATTGGCTGGCAGACAGAAAGGCGCGACTCACGATCGCTCTTAAGCGGCTGGCCCGGGCTGCCCGTAACGGCACTATTCCGCACGGTAGCATAGAAGATGGAACGTTGCGGATCGACAGGTTGACAGCAGACGTGCCGGATGGTGCCGAGGCACTCATACTGGATCTGTATCGCCGAATGCCGTCCGTTCGGATTACCGACATGCTGCTTGAAGTTGATGCAGCCCTTGGTTTCACAGATGCGTTTACCCATCTGAGAACCGGGGCTCCATGTCGCGACCGGATCGGTCTGCTCAACGTCCTGCTCGCTGAAGGGCTCAATCTGGGCCTGCGTAAGATGGCGGAAGCTACAAACACGCATGATTACTGGCAGCTCTCACGCCTTGCCCGCTGGCATGTTGAAAGCGAAGCCATGAACCAGGCATTGGCAATTGTGGTGGCCGCGCAGGGTAAACTGCCGATGTCACGCGTCTGGGGGATGGGCACGTCAGCATCGAGCGATGGTCAGTTTTTCCCGACAGCGCGGCATGGCGAAGCCATGAACATGGTCAATGCCAAATATGGTTCTGTTCCCGGCCTCAAAGCGTATACTCACGTAAGCGACCAGTTCGCGCCATTCGCTTGTCAGTCGATCCCGGCGACCGTGAGCGAGGCACCGTATATTCTCGATGGACTACTGATGAACGAGGTCGGTCGCCATGTTCGCGAACAGTATGCCGATACAGCAGGATTCACCGACCATTTGTTCGGAGCCAGTAGCCTGCTCGGCTACAATCTCGTTCTGCGAATCAGGGATCTGCCATCGAAGCGGTTGTACGTATTTAATCCCGATACGACCCCCAGGGAGTTACGCAAGTTGGTAGGTGGAAAAGCCCGGGAGGATCTTATCGTTGCGAACTGGCCTGATATTTTCCGTTGTGCCGCGACGATGACCGCTGGCAAAATCAGGCCCAGCCAACTCCTGC
>NZ_JACASJ010000024.1:0-54505 GCF_013391025.1 Enterobacter sp. SECR19-1250
CGCTCCGGATGAATATGATGATCTCATATCAGGAACTTGTTCGCACCTTCCCTAACATCTGGCGGTTCCGCGTTCATGGCAGTGATGATGTACAGGATTACCGGGTTACCGGGAATTATATTTGCGACAATACGCAAACTGCCCTGGAGCTGGCGAGGAATAATCTCGGTATCGTCTTTGCGCCGAAAGAGAGCCTGAGAAAAGAGTTAAAAAACGGTTCACTTGTTCCCTGCTTCCCGCATCAGGAAGAGTGGTGGCTGGATCTGACGGCCATCTTCCGCAAGCGTGAATACCAGCCATGGCGCGTGCAATACGTTCTGGATGGCGTCCTGAATAATCTTCGCCAGCAAATAGCTCAGGCCGCCCACGGACGGCCTGAGCTGGATGACTAGAACAGCCCCAGCGGTTTATCGGAGTAGCTGACCAGCAGGCATTTCGTCTGCTGATAATGCTCCAGCATCATTTTGTGCGTTTCACGCCCGATGCCTGACTGCTTATAGCCCCCAAAGGCCGCGTGCGCCGGGTAGGCGTGATAGCAGTTGGTCCATACGCGTCCGGCCTGGATCCCCCGGCCCATTTTATACGCCAGATTGCCGTTGCGGCTCCAGACGCCTGCCCCCAGGCCATACGGCGTATCGTTGGCAATCTCCAGCGCCTCCTCCATCGTTTTGAAGGTGGTCACGGCCAGCACCGGTCCAAAAATTTCCTCCTGGAAAACGCGCATATTGTTTTTGCCAGACAGAATGGTCGGCTCAAGGTAATACCCTTCCTGCAGATCGCCGCCGAGCACTTTACGGCGTCCACCGGTGAGGACATCCGCCCCTTCTTTTTTGCCGATATCAATGTAATTGAGGATGGTTTCCAGCTGTCCATGCGACACCTGCGCGCCCATCTGCGTCACGTTATCTAGCGGGTTACCGCTGCGTATCGACTCCACGCGGCGAATGGCCCGTTCCATAAAGCGCTCATAGATGGACTCCTGCACCAGCGCGCGGCTTGGGCAGGTGCAGACTTCGCCCTGGTTAAAGGCAAACAGCGCAAACCCTTCCAGCGCTTTATCGAAGAAGGCGTCCTCTTCCGCCATTACGTCCTCGAAGAAGATGTTTGGGGATTTTCCGCCCAGCTCCAGCGTCACCGGAATGATGTTCTGGGTGGCGTACTGCATGATCTGCTGACCCACTTCCGTCGAGCCGGTAAACGCCACTTTGGCGATGCGTTTTGAGGTCGCCAGATATTCCCCAATCTCCCCCCCGGCCCCGTTGACCACGTTAATCACCCCCGGGGGCAGCAGGTCACCGATAATGTCCATCAGCAGCAGTACTGAAAGCGGCGTTAAGCGGGCCGGTTTCAGGACAATGCAGTTCCCGGCCGCCAGCGCGGGCGCCATTTTCCAGCTCGCCATCAGCAACGGGAAGTTCCACGGGATAATCTGCCCCACCACGCCCAGCGGTTCGTGGAAGTGATACGCCACGGTGTCGCTATCGACTTCACTGATTCCCCCCTCCTGAGCACGAATACAGGAGGCAAAATAGCGAAAGTGGTCAATCGCCAGCGGCACATCGGCCGCCATCGTTTCACGGATCGGCTTGCCGTTATCCCAGGTTTCTGCCGTCGCCAGCAGCTCAAGATTTTGCTCCATCCGGTCGGCAATTTTGAACAGGATCGCCGCCCTGTCCTGCACGGAAGTCTGTCCCCATTTATCTTTGGCTTTATGCGCCGCATCCAGCGCCAGATCGATATCGCGCTTGCCTGAGCTGGCTATCTCGCACAGCGGCTGGCCGGTGACGGGAGTCAGGTTGGAATAGTATTCGCCGTCGACGGGTGCCACCCAGTCGCCGCCAATAAAGTTGTCATAACGGGGTTTTAGCTTGAGAGGGAAACCGTACTCGCCTGGCTGAATGCGTGAAGAGGGAGGATTGTTTGTCATGACCGTCTCCTTGCTGTTGGTGTACAACAAGGGTAGTACCGGCTGGTGATTTTATCGCCAGCCGGGAGTGGTGTTTACGACAGGGGTCACGCTGTTTCTGGAAAGAGCAACGAATCCCGTAATAAATGGTCGTTACCGCGACGGCGGGTAAAACCGATGCGGTTGAAATATTCCAGGATCTGAATGGCAAGCTTTCGCCCCACGTTCAGACGATCGCGGAAATCAGCCGCACAGGTGGAGCCTCGCGCCTGATCCAGTTCGCGGATCAGACTGGCAAACGCGACGATACGATCGTTGCGGTAATAACGATCTTTCACGATCGCAACGATGAGCCCCTGCTGCGCGGCATGGCGCAATACCTGGCGCATCACCTGCTCGTCGGTATTCGTTTCGCGGGCGAGATCGCGAACCCACCAGGGCTCATCGCCAAACAGAGGGGCCGCTTTTTGCCAGATTGCCTCTTGCTCTGCGGTGAACCCGGCTTTGTGATCCGGCAGATGCAGCCAGCCGTGGTGGCTTTTGATCACGCCGCTTTCACGCATGTTTTCTATCAGCAACAGCACCAGCGCATCGTCTTCCATTGGCAGCGCCATACGACGCAGGCGCTCGCGCCCCGGGCCAGGCTCATCCTGATGCTGTTCATGGTAGGTGGCAAGTGTGTTTAACACCTTTAGCTGCCAGCACGCCGCAACCGGCGCGTTCAGCAGGTTATTACCGGCCTGGATAAATCCCGGCTGCTGGGTCAGCGGGAGGAGGCCTTCGTTGCTGAGCTGTCGTGCCCAGGCGAAGTCGGTCAGGTTCACCGCACCGCGTTCAAGATGCACCTCCAGCGCAGCCTTGTCGTTACTGGCCTGCGCCAGTGCCGACAGCCACTGCAAATACTCCGGTTTACGCTTCCCGCGACGCGGCGGGTTGAGCGTCACCACCCGCGCCCCGGCCAGCGTTTCTCGCGCCGAGATATCACGCAGCACCAGACGGTCATTATCTGCCAGCCAGAGTGGCGTATCGAAAACCAGTTCAGCGAGATCGTTTTCCAGCAGCGACACGCGCCCGGTGATATGGCTGGCCGCATGGTGGATATGCAGCGGCTGCCACTGGCTGAGCGGGATATGCGTCTGCAGGGAGACAATCACCCGCTCAGACGGTTCTGGCGGCGCCTCAGACAGCAGCCAGTCGCCGCGGTTTAGCTGCGCTTTCTCCGCATCGCCGGCAATATTGAGGGCGATACGCTGCCCGGCATGGGCATGATCAACGGGCTGGTTTTGTGCATGCAACCCGCGCACCCGCATCGGCTTGTTAATACCCGTCAGCCATACGGTATCGCCCACCTTCACTTCCCCACTCAGGGCGGTACCGGTCACCACCAGACCCGCACCTTTAACGGTAAACGCCCTGTCGATGGCCAGACGAAAGCGATGATGGCTGGCATGTTCCCGCGACGAAAGCTGCTGCAAATGGTGGCGAAGTGCGTCGATCCCGCGCCCTTCTGTGGCGACTGTTTCAAACAGCGCAGCATCGGTAAAGCCATATTCGCGCAACGTGGCCTGCACCGCCTCGCGCACCTCGTTAATACGCGTCGCGTCCACACGATCGGCTTTAGTCAGCGCCACGGTTAGCTGTGGGTTGCCCGTCAACTGCAGGATCGCCAGGTGTTCACGCGTTTGCGCCATAACGCCGTCATCACATGCCACCACCAGCAGGGCATGGTCAATACCTCCGACCCCCGCCAGCATGTTGGAAAGAAACTTTTCGTGTCCGGGGACATCAATAAAGCCCAGCACGCGGCCATCGGGCTGCGGCCAGTAGGCATAACCCAGATCGATGGTCATACCGCGCTTTTTCTCTTCCGGCAGGCGATCGGCATTCACGCCCGTGATGGCCTGCAACAAGGTGGTTTTTCCGTGGTCAACATGACCGGCGGTGGCAATAATCATTTCAACAGCATCTCCAGAAATCGCTCTTCATCTTCAAGACAGCGTAGATCCAGCCACATTCGGCCATCGTAAATTCGCCCGATAACCGGCGTAGGCAGAGCACGCCAGCGCGCAGAGAGCGCATCAAGCCTGCTGCCGCGGCCATCGCGCGGGGTGAAGGTCAGGGCCGCGCTGGGCAGCCGATCCACCGGTAACGAGCCACTGCCAATTTGCGACTGGCAGGACTCAATGCGCACGTCGAAATCGGCGTAATGCGACGCGACATTCGGCAACAGTAACTCGGCCTGCGCGCGAATCGAGGCGGCATCACGCGTTAACAGACGCAGCGTTGGCAGGCGTTCCGCCAGTTTCTCCGGGTGGAGATAGAGCCGCAGTGTCGCGTCCAGCGCGGCAAGCGTCATTTTATCGGCACGCAGGGCGCGCTTCAGCGGATGCTGCTGCAGTTTCGCAATCAATTCACGCTTACCGACGATGATCCCGGCCTGCGGCCCGCCCAGCAGCTTATCACCGGAAAAACTGACCAGGCTAACGCCCGCCGCAATCATCTCCTGCACCATCGGCTCTTTCGGCAGACCATACTGGCTCAGATCCACCAGCGAGCCGCTGCCGAGATCGGCAACGACCGGCACATTCAGCTCCTGGCCTATCGCCGCCAGCTCGGCCTCTTCAACGGCTTTAGTGAACCCTTCGATATGATAATTACTGGTGTGGACCTTCATCAGCAGGGCGGTGTTTTCATTAACCGCCGCACGGTAATCTTTCGCATGGGTCCGGTTAGTGGTACCCACTTCATGCAGGGTACAGCCCGCCTGGCGCATCACGTCCGGGATGCGAAACGCGCCGCCAATCTCCACCAGTTCGCCGCGCGAGACGACCACCTCTTTGCCGCTGGCGGTCGCTGCCAGCATCAACAGGACCGCCGCCGCGTTGTTATTCACAATGCAGGCATCTTCAGCACCGGTGAGCTGGCAAAGCAGATCCGCCAGGGCCCGATCACGATGCCCGCGTCCTGCACCGTCGAGATCGTACTCCAGCGTGACAGGCGAACGCATGGCCTGCGTTACGGCATCTACCGCCTCTTCCGCCTGCTGCGCACGCCCGAGATTGGTATGCAGGACAGTCCCCGTCAGGTTAATCACCGGGCGCAACGCGCTTTGCCCTTTCTCAACCAGTCTCTGTTCCAGCTCCTGCTCCCACGCCACGCACCAGCCGGGCAAGGCATTTTCTGCCTGAATATGGCGCCGGGCCTCGTCCTGAAGCAGACGTAACATCTCAACCGTCGCGGTATGACCGAACCGCTCGACAGCGGAATGAATAAGGGGTTCACGAAGGAGTCGGTCGGTAGCGGGGATCTGGCTGTACAGGGAGTGATGAGTAGTCATGAAAGCGCCTGGCGAGTAAATATCATCCCCCCTCCCGACGGGAGAGGGAGTTAACATGTGGAGGGATTGTACCGCCTCCTGACACGAAGTGTTATAACCCGCGTCAAGCCTTTGGCGGTTCGGTACGGGCGAAGCTCTCGCGCTGGAAGAGCGTTTCGGCGAGCTTCACCAGCAGCGGACGGTCGACGCACCAGCCAGGGGAGACGCGACGAAAGTTGAGATAACCAATGGCGCAGGCGATAGCAATCGTCGCCAGATTCAGGCTATCCGTTGCTATTTTGCCCTCCTGGATGAGCTGCTCGCACCTGTCCAGGCTGCGGCTGATTTTCTCACGCTGGCGCAGCAGCTCCGTTTCCGACTGCTGAGCAACGGGCCTTGCCTGCTCGCGCACGGAAGTTAACGCCGCATCCATGATGCCATCGGCCAGCGCTTCAATTTGCTTCACTGCCAGGGCCGCCTTCGGATCTGCCGGTAACATGGCTGGCGCAACGCCGAGCAGCTCGATGTACTCAGCGATAATCGGGGAATCAAACCAGTATTCGCCCTCGTCCGTTACCAGCGCCGGGACTTTCCCCAGCGGGTTGTACTGCGCAACGCCGTTTTCGGCGTTGTAGGGCTGTTCATTAACGAATTCAAATTCAATCCCTTTCTCCAGCAGGAGAATCGAGATCTTTCGCACGAAGGGACTGGTGTAGCTGCCGATGAGTTTCATTGCCTGATCCTTGATGCCAGAAAAAGTCAGTATGGATCAAGCGCTGAAAAAAGGGCAGGTATGCATGTCGCATTCCTGCCCGGCGAGGATTAATGATCAAGATAGAGATAGTGCATCCAGCTGGTCATGCGCAGCAGGACTTTACGCATCACCGAGACGTGCGCGAAATGGTCGGAATAGACCGCCACCTGCGCGTAAATACCGTCCGGCAACGCATCAACGTCGGCGTTAGGCTCCAGTTCTATCAGCGCCTGCACGCCATCCGTGCCCGGTGTTACCGTTAGCGATTGCAGTGCCCCCTGCGCCTGATATGAGCCCCCTGGCACCACCGGCAGAATGCTGGTGAGCTTGCCGGAGAAGACCTGTCCCGGCAGAGCGTTAAACACCACTTCCGCTTCATCGCCCGGCTTCAGACGCAGCAGCGAGTTCTGACGGAACTGGGCCACAATCTGGCGTTTCTGTTCAGGAATAAAGACCATGACCGGGCGCAGCGGCAGCGCGGCGGCATACGTTCCCGGGCGAATCAGCACCTGGGTGATGTAGCCATTGCTCGGCGCACGTACCACGGTCTGATCCAGGTTGTATTTGGCTTCGGCCAGCTGGGCGCGTAAAGAGGCAATCTGCGACTGTTCGCCGTTCACCATGCTGTCTAACTGGCTTTTGATCTGCGTCTGTTCCGCCACTGAGCCTTTTACCAGCGCGTCCTGAGCCAGATAGTTCTGCCGCGCGTTGTCGATATCGCTCTCAGAGAACGGGTTTACCTTCGCCTGGCTGCCTTTGAGATAGCGCTGGTAATCTTTATACAGACGGTCCCGCTCGGCGGACACGCGCGTGGTGTTGGCTACTGCTTCCGACAGTTGCGCTTTGAGCACGTCGATATTGTGCGTCGCGGTCACCAGGTCGGCCTGCAGTATGTCGACCCGTGCCTGATAGCGGCCCGGGTCAAGTTTAAATAACACTTCGCCTTTTTTAATAAGCTGGTTATTTTTATCAGTGACTTCGCTGACCACGCCGGTCACCTGCGGCGTAATCGGAATGGAAATAACCGCTTTTTGCGCCGTAAACGTATACGGGTGGTTATAGTTCATTAATAAAATAAGGCCCGCCACAATAAACACCCCACCTAATGTAGCGGTGGCGAGCGTCCACTGGTTGACCGGAATACGGAATATTTTAAAAATCGCCCAGGCAAACGCCACGTAGGTCAAAATAATCAACAGATCCATAATTAGCGCTCCAGCGTTTTCGTATCAGCAGTGGGCTGTACCGCTGCCAGCTTTTTTTCTAATTCGGCCACGCGTTTGGCCAGCGCATCCATACCCGGCACCTCATCAGGTTTGGTGATGTGGTTTTGCATGCCCCAACCGCGATCTTCCCGGTACAGCGTGGCCCAGATCCACAGGAACGGCCAGATGGCATGGAGCGTAAACAGGCTAATCCAGCCCGCCGTGTGGATTGCATCGGCATGGGGATGATTACGCTTTTTGGCCATGTTATAGGGGATGTCATGAATGGCGATGATTCCATAAAACAGAACCAGAAAAACAAAAATCAATACGCCCAGCGCAAAATAGTTGAGAAACATATTCTCCTCACTTAAACAACGTCAACTCATTAAATTAATAAAACAGTACGCAACCTAATTAATTTATTTTTAAACATAAAAGGTAGACTGGTTATTTCAGAGCCGGGGAGTATCGGTTTTTATAATATCTCCATGCAAGTTTATAAACGTGTCAAAATATATCCTGAATAATAATATACTTAACCTTACATTATGAGCGTAATCCACGTTTTCGCTTTTCGCCATACCACACAGGAAAAGTGGTTTTTTAGCTTTGCGTGTTGCCCAGATCCATCGTGACGCTCATTCGTCAGGCAGAATTTGCCGCCGATCACAGCCGGAGAAATCCGCATAAAAATTTTTTGTGAATTAAATCACAACTCAGAAACAAACTCGCGACAACTAAATGTGATACATCTCACAAAAACAGGGGTGTTTTGCCGATTTTCTCCCCATTGTGTTTTTTTTAGACTGTGGTTTTGTGATTCAGATCACCTCATTTCCCGCCACACCCCCTGCATTTACGTGATTGTGATCACACAATTTTTCGCCGTCTGGACAGTTGAACGATTCAGTGCCAGATTTCACAGCATCAGAACAGGGCCCGGCTACCTCTGCCGCCTCATTAACAATAAACCTCGGGCCGCAAGCCTAAGCGTAAACAGAAGAAGGGGTGTTTTATGTCATCCGATTTCAAGATCAAAGTTCAAAGCTTTGGTCGTTTCCTCAGCAATATGGTGATGCCAAATATCGGCGCGTTTATCGCGTGGGGTATCATCACTGCATTATTCATTCCGACAGGGTGGTTGCCTAACGAAACGCTGGCGAAACTTGTTGGCCCAATGATTACTTACCTGCTGCCGCTGCTCATCGGTTATACCGGTGGTCGTCTGGTGGGCGGTGACCGTGGTGGCGTAGTGGGTGCCATCACAACCATGGGTGTTATCGTCGGTGCGGATATGCCGATGTTCCTCGGTGCGATGATCGCCGGTCCTCTGGGTGGCTGGGCGATTAAGAAATTCGACGTTTGGGTTGATGGCAAAATCAAATCCGGCTTCGAGATGCTGGTGAACAACTTCTCTGCGGGCATCATCGGGATGATCCTCGCGATTCTGGCGTTCCTCGGCATTGGCCCGGCAGTTGAAGTCCTGTCCAAGATTCTGGCGGCGGGCGTTAACTTCATGGTGGCGCACGACATGCTGCCGCTGGCGTCTATCTTTGTTGAACCGGCGAAAATCCTGTTCCTGAACAACGCCATCAACCACGGTATCTTCTCACCGCTGGGTATTCAGCAGTCTCATGACCTCGGCAAGTCCATCTTCTTCCTGATTGAAGCGAACCCGGGTCCGGGTATGGGCGTTCTGCTGGCGTACATGTTCTTTGGTCGCGGCAGCGCGAAGCAGTCTGCTGGCGGTGCGGCTATCATTCACTTCCTGGGCGGTATTCACGAAATTTACTTCCCGTACGTGCTGATGAACCCACGTCTGATCCTGGCCGTTATCCTCGGCGGTATGACCGGTGTGTTCACTCTGAGCGTGCTGAACGGTGGTCTGGTTTCTCCGGCGTCTCCGGGCTCTATCCTGGCGGTACTGGCAATGACGCCGAAAGGTGCCTATTTTGCTAACATCGCGGCTATCTGTGCGGCAATGGCGGTCTCCTTCGTGGTCGCTTCTATCCTGCTGAAAACCAGCAAAGTGAAAGAAGATGACGATATCGAAGCGGCAACCCGTCGTATGCACGACATGAAAGCCGAGTCCAAAGGCGCAACGCCGCTGTCAGCGGGTGATGTTTCTAACGACCTGAGCCACGTGCGTAAAATCATCGTTGCCTGTGATGCCGGTATGGGTTCCAGCGCAATGGGTGCCGGCGTGCTGCGTAAGAAAGTGCAGGATGCGGGCCTGACCAATATCTCAGTGACCAACAGCGCCATTAACAGCCTGCCACCGGATGTTGACCTGGTGATTACGCACCGTGACCTGACCGAACGTGCCATGCGCCAGGTACCGCAGGCACAGCATATTTCGCTGACCAACTTCCTCGACAGCGGCCTGTACACCAGCCTGACTGAACGTCTGGTGGCCGCACAGCGTCACGAAGACAACGAAGTGAAAGTGCGGACCAGCCTGCAGGACAGCTTTGACGAGAGCAATGCTCACCTGTTTAAGCTGGGCGCGGAGAACATCTTCCTCGGTCGTACCGCAGCCACCAAAGAAGAGGCAATTCGCTTTGCCGGTGAGCAGCTGGTTAAAGGCGGCTACGTTCAGCCTGAATATGTCGACGCGATGCTGGAACGCGAAAAACTGACGCCAACCTACCTGGGCGAATCCATCGCGGTGCCGCACGGTACGGTGGAAGCGAAAGACCGCGTGCTCAAAACCGGCGTGGTGTTCTGCCAGTATCCTGATGGCGTGCGCTTCGGTGAAGAAGAAGACGACATTGCCCGCCTGGTGATTGGTATCGCCGCTCGCAATAACGAGCACATCCAGGTGATTACCAGCCTGACCAACGCGCTGGATGATGAGTCCGTCATCGAGCGTCTGGCACAGACTGAAAGCGTTGAAGAAGTGCTGGCACTCCTCAACAAATAACAGCGTATCTTCCCTCTCCCCTTTGGGGAGAGGGCTAAGGTGAGGGGTATACGTTCCTCACCCCAGCCCTCTCGGGTAAAAACATTGATAAAGGTTAACACTATGAAAGCATTACATTTTGGCGCAGGTAATATCGGTCGTGGCTTTATCGGCAAACTGCTGGCAGACGCGGGCATTACGCTGACATTCGCCGATGTGAATCAGGTCGTTCTGGATGCCCTGAATGCCCGTCATAGCTACCAGGTACACGTGGTGGGAGAAAACGAGCAGGTTGAAACGGTCTCTGGCGTCAACGCGGTAAGCAGCATTGGCGACGATGTTATCGACCTCATCGCCAGCGTTGACCTGGTGACCACCGCGGTGGGCCCGGTGGTACTTGAGCGCATCGCGCCTGCGGTCGCAAAAGGCCTGGCAAAACGTAAAGCGCAGGGCATCGATACCCCGCTGAACATCATTGCCTGTGAAAATATGGTGCGTGGCACCACACAGCTGAAAGGCCACGTTCTGGCCGCCGTTGCGGACGAAGACAAAGCCTGGGTTGAAGCGCACGTTGGCTTCGTGGATTCTGCCGTTGACCGTATCGTTCCGCCGTCAGAATCTGCAACTAACGACCCGCTGGAAGTGACGGTAGAAACTTTCAGCGAGTGGATCGTGGACAAAACCCAATTTAAAGGCGCGCTGCCGACCATTCCAGGTATGGAATTAACGGATAACCTGATGGCATTTGTGGAACGTAAACTCTTCACGCTGAACACAGGTCATGCTATAACCGCGTACCTCGGAAAATTGGCCGGTCATCAGACTATTCGTGATGCGATCCTCGACGAGAAGATCCGCGCGGTGGTAAAAGGGGCAATGGAAGAGAGCGGCGCGGTGCTGATCAAACGCTACGGTTTTGATGCTGATAAACACGCAGCATATATCCAGAAAATCCTCGGTCGTTTTGAAAACCCGTATCTGAAAGATGACGTTGAGCGCGTGGGCCGCCAGCCATTGCGTAAGCTGAGCGCGGGCGATCGCCTGATTAAGCCGCTGCTGGGTACGCTGGAATACGGCCTACCGCACGCCAACCTGGTGAAAGGGATTGCCGCCGCGATGCACTACCGCAGCGAGCAGGATCCGCAGGCGCAGGAGCTGGCTCAGCTGATTGATGACCAGGGCGCACAGGCTGCGCTGGCGCAGATTTCCGGTCTGGACGCCAACAGCGACGTGGTTGCGGAGGCGGTTAACGCATATAACGCAACCAAATGATGCACAGTGAGGCGCAGGTGATCCTGCGCCCTGATTACAGATTGTCAGATATGCAGGCAATAATGGAACAAACCCAGGCCTTTGAAAATCGTGTGCTTGAGCGTCTGAATGCTGGCAAAACCGTACGAAGTTTCCTGATTACCGCCGTCGAGTTGTTAACCGAGGCGGTGAATATCCTGGTACTTCAGGTGTTTCGCAAAGACGACTACGCGGTAAAATATGCTGTAGAACCGTTACTGGACGGCGACGGACCGCTGGGCGATTTATCCGTGCGTCTGAAGTTGATTTATGGTCTTGGCGTGCTGAACCGGCAAGAGTATGAAGATGCGGAGCTGTTGATGGCGCTGCGCGAAGAGCTCAATCATGACGGTAATGAGTACACCTTTACCGATGACGAGATCCTTGGCCCCTTCGGCGAGCTGCATTGCGTTACCGCGCTCCCCCCTGCCCCCCATTTTGATAACAGCGACCCGGAACTGTACGCCATGCAAAAGCTGCGTTATCAACAGGTTGTCCGTTCCACGATGGTTCTTTCCCTGACTGAGCTGATTTCCCGAATCAGCTTAAAAAAAGCGTTTCAGAAGTAAGCCTGCTCACATTGGTGTATCCTTCCCTCTAAATTCCCCGTTTTCAGAGTTATTTGTCATGAAAGAAGTCGAAAAGAACGAAATTAAACGCCTGAGCGACCGCCTGGATCTGATCCGCCATCAGATGGCCGGTCTCTCGCTGGTAGACTCCGCCGAGAAGTACGCCGAGCTTGAGAAAGAGACCGCGAAGCTGGAAGCGGAGATCGAGCGCCTGCGCGAAGTGAAAAGCCAGAAGCTGAGTAAAGAAGCGCAGAAGCTGATGAATATGCCGCACCGCCGCGCCATTACCAAAAAAGAGCAGGCCGATATGGGCAAGCTGAAGAAAAGCGTACGGGGTCTGGTGGTGGTCCACCCGATGACCGAGCTTGGCCGCGAGATGGGCCTGAAAGAGATGACGGGTTTTTGTAAGACGGCGTTCTGATTATTCCCCTCTCTGTGGGTGAGGGCATCAGGCCCCACCCTGCTTTTAATTGGCCCAACCAATCCCCCCTTTCTTTCTTCCCTGGTTCACAAATCCATTATTTCCGCTCACAAAACCATTGCCAGCCCATAACATCTGGTTAACCATTTGTTGTCATTACCCCTACAACACAATATTGGCAGGACCACTTTTACACAGACTGTGACGCAGAGATGAGCGGAGACTCACCCGCAGCATAGGCTGTCTGGTCCCCAGGAGACCTGCATGAGCCTCTGGCAACAAAACTACGACCCGGCCGGGAATATCTGGCTGTCCAGCCTGATCGCATCGCTGCCGATCCTGTTCTTCTTCTTTGCGCTGATTAAGCTCAAGCTGAAGGGCTACCTCGCCGCGACGTACACCGTCGCCATCGCGCTGCTGGTGGCGCTGTTCTTCTACAAAATGCCGATCGATCGCGCGCTGGCATCCGTTGTTTACGGTTTCTTCTATGGCCTGTGGCCGATTGCGTGGATCATCATCGCCGCAGTGTTTGTCTATAAAATCTCAGTCAAAACCGGGCAGTTCGACATCATTCGCTCGTCGATTCTCTCCATCACGCCGGACCAGCGCCTGCAGATGCTGATTGTCGGCTTCTCCTTCGGGGCGTTTCTGGAAGGGGCGGCAGGGTTTGGTGCGCCGGTGGCAATCACCGCCGCGCTACTGGTGGGGCTGGGCTTTAACCCGCTCTATGCCGCCGGTCTTTGCCTGATCGTCAACACCGCGCCGGTGGCGTTTGGCGCGATGGGTATTCCGATTCTGGTCGCAGGCCAGGTGACTGGCCTGGACAGCTTCGAGATTGGTCAGATGGTTGGCCGCCAGTTGCCGTTCCTGACCATTATCGTGCTGTTCTGGATCATGGCGATTATGGACGGCTGGCGCGGCGTGAAGGAGACCTGGCCTGCGGTGATGGTGGCGGGCGGTTCGTTCGCGATTGCCCAGTATCTCAGCTCGAACTTCCTTGGCCCGGAGCTGCCGGACATTATCTCTTCCCTGGTGTCGCTGGTCTGTCTGACGCTGTTCCTGAAACGCTGGCAGCCAGTACGTATTTTCCGCTTTGCCGATATGGGCGCGTCGCACGTGGATCAGACGCTCGCCCGCACGGGCTATACCGCCGGGCAGATCGTTCGCGCCTGGTCACCGTTCCTGTTCCTGACCGCCACCGTAACACTGTGGAGCATCCCGCCGTTTAAGGCCCTGTTTGCCCCGGGCGGTGCGCTGTACGACATGGTGATTAACATCTCCGTGCCGTTCCTCGACAAGATGGTCGCCCGTATGCCGCCAGTGGTGCACGACGCCACGCCGTACGCGGCAGTGTTTAAGTTTGACTGGTTCTCCGCCACCGGCACGGCCATCCTGTTTGCCGCACTCCTTTCTGTGGTGTGGCTGCGCATGAAGCCGGCCGCCGCGGTACAGACCTTTGCGGCGACCATTAAAGAATTGATGCTGCCGATCTACTCCATCGGCATGGTGCTGGCGTTCGCGTTTATCTCAAACTACTCTGGCCTGTCATCAACGCTGGCACTGGCGCTGGCCCATACCGGCCACGCCTTCACCTTCTTCTCGCCGTTCCTCGGCTGGCTGGGGGTGTTCCTGACCGGGTCAGATACCTCGTCTAACGCCCTGTTCGCCGCCCTGCAGGCGACGGCGGCTCAGCAGATTGGCGTCTCTGACGTGCTGCTGGTGGCCGCGAATACCACCGGCGGCGTGACCGGGAAGATGATCTCTCCGCAGTCCATCGCCATTGCCTGTGCGGCAGTAGGGCTGGTGGGTAAAGAGTCCGACCTGTTCCGTTTTACCGTGAAACACAGCCTGATATTCACCTGCATGGTCGGGGTGATCACCACCCTGCAGGCCTATGTCTTAACCTGGATGATCCCATGATAGTCATGCCCAGACGCCTGTCCGACGAGATTGCCTCTCGCGTGCGGGCGCTGATTGAAGAACAACAGCTGGAAGCGGGCATGAAATTGCCCGCTGAACGTCAACTCGCCGCCCAGCTTGGCGTGTCGCGCAATTCCCTGCGTGAAGCGCTGGCGACACTGGTCAGCGAAGGAGTACTGGTAAGCCGTCGCGGCGGCGGCACCTTTGTGCGCTGGCAACATGACGACTGGTCCGAGCAAAACATCGTCCAGCCGCTCAAAACCCTGATGGAGAATGACCCGGACTACAGCTTCGACATCCTCGAAGCCCGTCACGCCATCGAAACCAGTACCGCCTGGCATGCGGCCATGCGGGCAACCGAAGCCGACAAAGAGAAGCTCAGGGCCTGCTTCGACGCCACGCAAAGCAGCGACCCGGATATCGCTTCGCAGGCGGATGTCCGCTTTCACCTGGCGATTGCCGAGGCATCACACAACGTGGTGCTGCTCCAGACCATGCGCGGTTTTTTCGACCTGCTGCAATCCTCCGTGAAGCAGAGCCGCCAGCGCATGTATCTGGTCCCGCCGGTCTTTGCTCAACTGACCGAACAACACGAGGCGGTGCTCAACGCCATTCTGGCCGGTGATGCCGAGGCCGCACGCAAGGCGATGATGGCGCATCTGGGCTTCGTCCACACCACCATTAAACGATTTGATGAAGATCAGGCCCGACAGGCGCGTATTACCCGTCTGCCTGGCGACAGTGATATATCCAGGGAGAACAAAGCATGATTATTTCAGCAGCCAGTGACTACCGCGCCGCGGCGCAGCGTATTTTGCCGCCGTTCCTGTTCCACTATATCGACGGCGGGGCCTATGCCGAATATACCCTGCGCCGTAACGTGGAAGATCTGTCGGAGGTGGCTCTGCGTCAGCGCGTGCTGAAGAATATGTCGGATCTGAGCCTTGAGACGAAACTGTTTAACGAAACGCTCTCCATGCCAGTAGCGCTTGCCCCGGTCGGGCTGTGTGGCATGTACGCCCGTCGCGGTGAAGTGCAGGCCGCAGCCGCGGCGGATGCCAAAGGCATCCCGTTTACCCTCTCCACCGTGTCTGTCTGCCCGATTGAAGAGGTGGCCCCGACCATCAAGCGCCCGATGTGGTTCCAGCTGTACGTCCTGCGCGATCGCGGCTTTATGCGTAACGCGCTGGAGCGCGCCAAAGCGGCGGGCTGTTCCACGCTGGTCTTTACCGTTGATATGCCCACCCCCGGCGCGCGCTACCGTGATGCCCACTCCGGCATGAGCGGCCCGAACGCTGCTATGCGTCGTTACTGGCAGGCGGTAACACATCCGCAGTGGGCGTGGGACGTGGGCCTGAATGGTCGTCCACACGATCTGGGGAACATCTCGGCTTATCTCGGTAAGCCTACCGGGCTGGAAGATTATATCGGCTGGCTGGCGAACAATTTCGATCCGTCCATCTCCTGGAAAGACCTGGAATGGATCCGCGAATTCTGGGACGGCCCAATGGTGATCAAAGGGATCCTCGACCCGGACGACGCCCGCGACGCGGTGCGTTTTGGCGCAGACGGGATAGTGGTCTCGAACCACGGCGGACGTCAGCTCGATGGCGTGCTCTCATCCGCACGCGCCCTTCCGGCGATTGCCGATGCGGTTAAAGGCGACATCGCTATCCTCGCCGACAGCGGTATTCGTAACGGGCTGGACGTGGTGCGAATGATTGCGCTGGGTGCCGACAGCGTACTGCTGGGACGCGCTTACCTTTACGCGCTGGCCACCAGCGGCCAGGCAGGGGTAGCAAACCTGCTCAACCTGATTGAGAAAGAGATGAAGGTTGCAATGACTCTCACCGGGGCGAAAACAATCGGCGAGATCAGCAAGGATTCTCTGGTGCAGGAGCTGAGCAAGATCCCTGCGGCACTGGCACCGCTTACCCACGGAGACGCGGCCTGACCCCCTCCGCTTAACCAACCTTACTCACGCGTCCGATCTCCTCCATCGGGCGCGTTTTTGTGTCGTAAATAACATCTAGATAACATATTAGATAAGAATATTTGACATCCCCCGCCACACGCAATTGTATAGACAAGCAAATACAAGAACACAAAAACAACATCACATCAGAGAGGAGCGTATGGCCTATTCAGGTAAGGTGGATATTCAGCAGGTAATCGACGACAGTTCCTTTTCATGGTTTCACTGGCTACTCATTGTGCTGGGCTTTCTGGTGCTGGCAATCGATGGTTTCGATACAGCGGCAATGGGCTACATTGCCCCGACGCTCTCGGCAGAATGGGGGATCCACAAACAGGATCTGGGGCCGGTACTGAGTGCCGCGCTGCTGGGACTGTCGCTGGGTGCGCTGATCGCAGGTCCTGTATCGGACCGGATGGGCCGCAAGCGCGTGCTGGTCTTTTCGTGTTTATTCTTTGGTCTTGCAAGCCTGGGCGCCGCCTGGGCGCAAACCCTGAACACCCTGACGCTGTGGCGATTTCTCACCGGCCTGGGTTTGGGTGCGGCAATGCCTAACGCCATCACGCTGATCTCAGAGTTTGCCCCTAAGCGCTGTCGCGCCATGGCGATCAATACCATGTACTGCGGTTTTCCTCTGGGCGCGGCGGGTGGTGGGGCAATCTCCTCCTGGCTGATTCCTCACCACGGCTGGCGAAGCGTACTGCTGACCGGCGCAATTGCCCCGCTGATCCTGACGCTGCTGCTGGCGCTGTTTTTGCCGGAGTCGGTGAAGTTTCTGGTTCAGCGTGGAAGAGACGTGATGCAGATCCGCCGTATCGCCAGCCGCTTCGCCCGCGGCACGCTGGATGGCGTGACCGGCTTTTTCCTGGCGGAGGAGCGGGTCGCGTCTAAGAAAGGGAGCGTGGCACAGCTGTTTTCTATGCCCTGGCTGCCCGGCACCCTGATGCTGTGGGTGACCTACTTTATGGGGCTGGTGATTTATTACGTCCTGCTGAGCTGGATGCCGACGCTGATGCTGGGGATGGGTTATCCGCTCGCGGAATCTGCCTGGCTCACCTCGCTGTTCACCTTCGGCGGTACCGCAGGCATTCTTCTCGCCGGGTGGATGATGGACCGCTGGGAGGCGCACAGGGTGGTGGCAGGTGGGTTTATGCTGACCATGGCGCTCATCCTGCTGCTCGGCATGGAGCATAATCACATCGCCCTGTTTGGCGGATTGATTTTCCTGATGGGGATCGCCATGAACGGCGCGCAATCAGGGATGCAAACTTTGGCCGCCACCTTCTACCCAACCGAATGCCGCGCGACGGGTATCGCGTGGATGCAGGGAATTGGCCGTTTTGGTGGCGTGGCGGGTACCATGACCAGCGCGCAGCTTCTCTCCATGCAGTGGCAGGCAGACAGTATTTTGATGATCCTCAGCCTGCCCGCGCTGGTCGCTGCAGGTGCCACCGTCTATAAAATGCTGCGCTGCCGCCCACAGGAACCCGGCGTCGCGTAGTGCCCGTCATTTCTGCTATGCTGCCCCCGCAATTAAGGGGGCAGCATGCTTAACATCGTTTTATTCGAACCAGAAATTCCGCCTAATACCGGCAACATTATCCGCCTGTGCGCCAACACCGGGTTTCGCCTGCATATTATCGAGCCGATGGGCTTTACGTGGGATGATAAACGCCTGCGTCGTGCGGGGCTGGATTATCATGAATTTACCGCGGTGGTTCGCCATCATGATTACGCCGCGTTTCTGGAAAGCGAAAAGCCAGAGCGCATGTTTGCCCTGACGACCAAAGGCACGCCCGCGCACAGCGCCGTGAGCTACCAGGCAGGCGACTATCTGATGTTTGGCCCGGAAACCCGCGGCCTGCCGGCCACGATTCTGGACGCCCTGCCCGCTGAGCAGAAAATCCGTATTCCGATGATGCCGGACAGCCGCAGCATGAACCTGTCGAACGCCGTGTCCGTGGTGGTGTATGAAGCCTGGCGCCAACTGGGGTATCCGGGCGCCATTCTCAGAAGTTAAATGCCGTCACCATACTCAAACGTATGGTGAATACCGTTGAAGTGCTGATCCATGTCCATCGATGGTTTATCACTGTCTGGCTTACCGACGATGCGCGCCGGTACGCCAGCGGCGGTGGTGTGCGGCGGCACGGGCTGCAGCACCACAGAGCCCGCGCCGATTTTCGCGCCGCGGCCCACTTCGATATTGCCGAGGATTTTGGCACCCGCGCCAATCATCACCCCTTCACGAATTTTCGGATGGCGATCGCCGCTGGTTTTGCCGGTACCGCCCAGGGTAACCGACTGCAGGATCGACACGTCATCTTCAATGACCGCCGTCTCACCGACAACAATCCCGGTGGCATGGTCGAGCATGATCCCCCGGCCAATTTTGGCCGCCGGGTGAATATCAACCTGGAAGGTAACAGAAACCTGGTTTTGCAGGAAAATTGCCAGCGCGCGGCGGCCTTCCTTCCATAACCAGTGGCCGATGCGGTACGCCTGTAAGGCATGAAAACCCTTCAGGTACAGCAGCGGCGTAGAATATTTATCGACCGCCGGATCACGCGTGCGCACGGCCTGAATATCACAGGCGGCAGAGGCGATCATTTCCGGGTCTGCGGCGTAGGCCTCTTCCACCACTTCACGAATGGCGATGGCGGGCATGATTGAAGACGCCAGCTTGTTGGCGAGCATATAGCTCAGGGCACTACCGAGGTTTTCGTGCTTGAGTAACGTTGCATGGTAGAAACTGGCCAGCATCGGCTCACAGTCGGCCAACGCCCGGGCTTCGGCTTTAATATTATTCCAGACGATATCCAGTTCTTCACACGGCATTGCTTACTCCAGACGATAGTATAATGACCAGCCAGTTCTGCGCTGGCTGGGTCATTCAGGTGACAATGGTTCCGACTAGTTACTGCTGCGCTCGTCCTTGCGCGCACGACCTAATAAGGTCAATGCTGCCTCGCGCGCATTTTTTCCGCAATACAATACCTGATAAATTTCCTCGGTTATTGGCATTTCGACACCAAAACGGTGCGCCAATTCGCGGACTTCTTTGGTATTGCGGTAGCCTTCAACCACCTGACCAATCTTCTCCTGCGCGCCTTTTACATCCATGCCCTGACCGAGCATCATGCCAAAGCGGCGGTTACGCGACTGGTTGTCGGTACAGGTCAGCACCAGATCGCCTAAACCCGCCATCCCCATAAAGGTGGCCGGATCGGCACCCAGTGCCGCCCCGAGACGGGACATCTCGGTTAACCCACGGGTGATCAGCGCTGTACGTGCATTGGCACCAAAGCCAATGCCGTCGGACATCCCGGCGCCAATGGCGATGACGTTCTTCACCGCACCGCCCAGTTGCACGCCGATAAAATCGGGATTGCTGTAGACGCGGAAACTCTTGCCGCAGTGCAGCAGGTGCTGAAGATCGTCCGCAAAGACAGGATCCGTAGAGGCCAGCGAGATTGCCGTTGGCAGGCCTGCGGCCAGCTCTTTGGCAAACGTTGGGCCGGAGATAACCGCCAGCGGAATCTCGGTACCCAGCACTTCGCGGGCAACGTCCTGCAACAGACGACCGGTTTCGGCTTCCAGCCCCTTCGTTGCCCACACAATGCGTGCATCCGGGCGCATCAGCGGCTTAATCTGCTGTAGCACGTCGCCAAACACATGGCTCGGCACCACAATCAAAATATTGCGGCTGGCTGCCAGCGCGGTCGCAAGATCGCTTTCCAGGTGCAGGGAGTCAGGGAACGGAACGTCAGGAAGGAACGCCACGTTGCAGCGGTCGTGCTGCAGCGTTGCGATATGTTTTGGGTCGTGGCCCCACAGGACCACCTCGTGACCATTTCTTGCCAGCGTGATGGCAAGAGCGGTGCCGTAAGAGCCGGCACCGATCACAGTCATTGACGCATTAACAGTGCTCATCAGGCATCCTGATGTTGTTCAGCACCTTCGCCAGCCTGCTGCTGCAGATAGTTCATGAACAGTGCATCAAAGTTAACTGGCGCAAGGTTCAGTTGCGGGAATGTACCGCGAGAAACCAGGCTGGTGATGCATTCACGCGCATACGGGAACAGGATGTTCGGGCAGTATGCACCCAGGCAATGCGCCATCTGGTTGCCTTCAATACCACCGATGGAGAAGATACCGCCCTGCTGAACTTCACACAGGAATGCAGTTTCTTCGCCCAGAGAGGCGGTCACGGTCACACGCAGTACGACTTCATACACGTCATCAGCCAGCTGGGTTGATGCGGTATCCAGATCAAGTTTAACCTCTGGCTGCCAATCTTTCTGGAAAACATGTGGCGCATTTGGCGCTTCGAAAGAGACATCCTTGGTGTAGATACGCTGGATCTGGAAAGTCATTTCGGTGTTGTTTTGTTCTGACATGGAAAAACCCTTTTTAAATTGTCCTAAAGTCTCTTAGCTCAGCAGGGGATCGAGTCCACCACGGGCGTCGAGCGCATACAAGTCATCACAGCCGCCAATGTGCTGCGCATCAATAAAAATCTGCGGAACCGTCGTGCGACCACTACGTTGAATCATCTCTTCGCGTTTTATCGCGTCACCATCGATCGGCAGTTCCTGGAACGTTACGCCTTTGCTGTTCAGCAGCGCTTTCGCACGGTGACAGAACGGGCAGGTCGCTTTGGTGTAGATCTCGATATTGGCCATCACTGAACTCCTTATTTACCGCGCACCAAAGGAAGGTTTTCTCCGCTCCAGCCGGAAATGCCTTCTTTCAGTACAGAGACGTTTTCGAAGCCTGCTTTATGAAGCAGCCTAGCAGATTCCTGCGCCTGCATGCCGGTACCGTCAACAACGATAATCGGCTGGGCTTTATGCTTCTCAAGCTCGCCCACGTTGTTGGCTTTGATTTCAGCTGGCAGCAGGTTGATAGCGCCTGCAATGTGCCCTTTGCGGAAATCGTCACGCTGACGCAGATCGACCACGACGGCATCTTCTTTGTTAATCAGACGCGTCGCTTCACCACGGGTGATAACCTTAATCTTAGACGTCAGGCCCTTAAATGTGGTGAACAGCACAGCGGCCAGCAGGCCAATCCACGCGATGCTCAGAACCGGATGGCGGCTAACGAATTGCATAATTTCTTGCATGGAGGGTAACTACTCCCGACTTAATGATTAAAAAAACCAGGACAGGAGTATACCTGTGCGTTGTGGCAAATACAGCCAGCGACCCTAAGCTAATCCATTTTCTGCGGCATGCCACCTAAAAAAATGCCTCAAAATGGTCGGAGAAGCATCTTGCCCCTGCCCTTTCTTTGATCTTCTGCGGCTATTTGAACGATTCAGCTGTAGTAAAATTACGCAAATTTTTGACTCTTGAGCATGAGGTTGTCGCAATGTCGGTTTCTAAAAAACCTATGGTACTGGTGATTCTGGATGGCTATGGCTACCGTGAAGATCAACAGGATAACGCCATTTTCAACGCTAAAACCCCGGTCATGGATGCGCTGTGGGCGAAACGTCCCCACACTCTGATTGACGCATCCGGCCTGGAAGTGGGTCTGCCGGACCGTCAGATGGGTAACTCTGAAGTCGGTCACGTCAACCTGGGCGCCGGGCGCATTGTCTATCAGGATCTGACGCGTCTGGATGTTGAAATCAAAGAACGCACCTTCTTCGCCAACCCTGTGCTGTGTGGTGCGGTGGATAAAGCCGTTGCCGCAGGCAAAGCCGTGCATATCATGGGTCTGCTGTCTGCCGGCGGCGTTCATAGCCATGAAGATCATATTATGGCGATGGTTGAACTGGCCGCTGAGCGCGGTGCGGAAAAAATCTACCTGCACGCGTTCCTGGATGGCCGCGATACGCCACCGCGTAGCGCTAAAGGTTCGCTGGAAGCCTTCGAAGAGAAATTTGCCGCACTGGGCAAAGGCCGCGTGGCATCTATTATTGGCCGCTACTACGCCATGGATCGCGATAATCGCTGGGATCGTGTGGAACAGGCCTATGACCTGATGACGCTGGCAAAAGGCGAGTTCCAGTTTGCGACTGCCGTTGAGGGCCTTGAAGCCGCGTACGCGCGCGATGAAAACGACGAATTCGTGAAAGCGACCGTCATTCGCGCAGAAGGCCAGGCTGATGCCGCCATGGAAGATGGCGACGCGCTGATCTTCATGAACTTCCGTGCTGACCGTGCGCGTGAAATCACCCGCGCATTCGTTAACAGCGATTTCGACGGTTTCGCCCGTAAGAAAGCGGTGAACATCAACTTCATCCAGTTGACCGAGTACGCCGCTGACATCGACGCCCCATGCGCTTACCCACCGGCTTCACTGGCCAACACCTTCGGTGAGTGGATGGCGAAAAACGATAAGACGCAGTTGCGTATCTCCGAAACCGAGAAATATGCCCACGTCACCTTCTTCTTTAACGGCGGTGTAGAAGAGCCGTTCAAAGGCGAAGATCGCATTCTGATTAATTCACCAAAAGTCGCTACCTATGACCTGCAGCCAGAGATGAGCTCTGCGGAATTGACCGAAAAACTGGTTGCGGCGATCGTTAGCGGCAAATACGACACCATCATCTGTAACTATCCGAACGGTGACATGGTGGGTCATACCGGGGTGATGGAAGCGGCTATTAAAGCGGTTGAAGCGCTGGATCACTGCGTTGAGCAGGTTGCCAAAGCGGTTGAATCCGTTGGCGGCCAGCTGCTGATTACCGCTGACCACGGTAACGCAGAACAGATGCGCGACCCGGCAACCGGACAGGCGCACACCGCCCACACCAACCTGCCGGTTCCGCTGATTTATGTAGGTGATAAAGCACTGAAAGCAGTGGAAGGCGGCAAGCTTTCTGACATCGCGCCAACCATGTTGTCGCTAATGGGTATGCCGATCCCTGAAGAGATGACTGGTAAGCCGCTGTTCATCGTGGAATAATCGCTCCCCATGAGGGGAAAGGCGATTTTTTCAATCACATGGGTCGTGAAACCGCTTAGGTTATCAATCAGACCTCTGTTTTACGCCAGCGCACTCAGCGCTGGCGTATTGCTGTGCGCCGCATCCGCCCACGCGGACGATCGCGACCAGCTGAAATCCATTCAGGCCGATATCGCCGCCAAAGAGCGTGCGGTACGTCAGCAGCAACAGCAACGCGCGTCGCTGCTTGCTCAGCTTAAGCAGCAGGAAGAGGCGATCTCCGCCGCCGCACGTAAGCTCCGCGAAACACAAAACACCCTCTCCCAGTTGAATAAACAGATCGACGAGATGAACGCGTCGATTGCCAAGCTGGAACGTCAGCGCGATGCGCAGGAACGTAATCTTGCGGCGCAACTTGACGCCGCATTCCGCCAGGGTGAACACACCGGCCTTCAGCTGATCCTCAGCGGTGAAGAGAGCCAGCGCGGTCAGCGCCTGCAGGCTTATTTCGGCTATCTGAACCAGGCGCGTCAGGAGACTATCGCGCAGCTAAAACAGACGCGCGAAGAGGTCACCACGCAAAAAGCCGAGCTGGAAGAGAAGCAGAGCCAGCAGCAGACGCTGCTCTACGAACAGCAGGCCCAGCAGGCAAAGCTCGAACAGGCTCGCAACGAACGTAAGAAAACCCTTTCCGGGCTTGAATCCTCCATTCAGGCTGGTCAGAGCCAGTTGAGCGAAATGCGCGCCAACGAATCGAAGCTGCGTAATAGCATCGCCCGAGCGGAAGCCGCGGCAAAAGCCCGCGCCGAAAAAGAGGCTCGCGAGGCGCAGGCCGTTCGCGATAAGCAGCAGGAAGCCTCCCGTAAAGGCACAACCTATAAACCAAGCGAAAGCGAACGCTCATTGATGTCACGAACCGGTGGCCTGGGCTCCCCTCGCGGTCAGGCTTACTGGCCCGTTCGCGGTACAATTCTGCATCGTTATGGCGAACAGCTGCAGGGTGAACTACGTTGGAAAGGGATAGTTATCGGTGCGTCTGAAGGTAGCGAAGTGAAAGCCATCGCCGATGGCCGCGTGATCCTGGCCGACTGGCTGCAGGGTTACGGGCTTGTGGTGGTGGTTGAGCACGGTAAAGGCGACATGAGCCTCTACGGTTACAACCAGAGCGCACTGGTCAGCGTTGGCACTCAGGTGCGCGCGGGTCAACCCATCGCCCTTGTGGGCAGCAGTGGCGGTCAGGGCCGCCCGTCACTCTATTTCGAAATTCGTCGCCAGGGTCAGGCGGTCAATCCACAGCCGTGGTTGGGAAGATAAGTTTTGCTTCAATTTCGTCGAATTGTTCTCTCCGTCGCCAGCGCACTGGCGCTGGTCGCACCGGTATACGCCGGTAAACTCGCCATTGTGATTGATGACTTCGGTTATCGTCCGCACTATGAAAATCAGGTGCTGGCGATGCCGGCAGCCATTTCTGTCGCCGTCCTCCCGAATGCGCCACACGCGCGTGAGATGGCGACCAAGGCCCACAACAGCGGCCACCAGGTATTGATCCATCTGCCGATGGCCCCCATCAGCAAACAACCGCTGGAAAAAGATACTCTGCGCCCTGAGATGAGCAGCGATGAGATCGATCGCATTATCCGCGACGCTTACAATAAAGTGCCGTATGCCGTGGGGTTAAACAACCATATGGGCAGCGCGATGACATCCAGCCTGTACGGGATGCTCAAAGTGATGCAGGCGCTGGAGCGTTACAACCTCTACTTCCTCGACAGCATGACCATCGGCAACAGTCAGGCGATGCGTGCCGCGCAGGGAACGGGGGTGAAGGTGATTAAGCGCAAGGTGTTCCTTGACGATACGCAGAACGAAGCAGACATTCGCGTGCAGTTTAATCGCGCTGTGCAGCTGGCCCGCCGCAATGGCTCCGCGATTGCCATCGGCCACCCGCATCCGTCGACCGTTCGCGTCCTGCAGCAAATGCTGCCGACCTTGCCTTCGGATATCACGCTGGTCCGCCCGAGCGATCTCCTGAACGAACCACAGGTTGATACGTCGACGCCGAACCAGGGGAAACCTGGGTCATCAACGCCGCGTAACCCGTTCCGCGGCGTAAAACGCTGTGTGCCGAAACAAGCCCCTGAACCGGTTTATGCGACCCGGTTCTTCTCTGTGATTGGTGAAAGCATGAGCCAGAGTACGCTGGTGCAATATTTTCAACATCAGTGGCAGGGCTGGGGTAAGAAAGCGTAACTATTTTATAAGGCGAGAGTCCGTGTGCTCTTTTGTAACGGGCTCTTTTCTTTCCTGATATTGATACCAGGATTTGAAATACTTCAAAAAACTGTAGGCGGTGGCATAGAGACCTGTCACCGCCCCCACTCTGCCCTGACGCCAGGCACCCCTAAACAGATACCATTTGAAAAAAGCCCCGATCGCACTGATTACGCCTCGCCCAATAGAGGGACGGGCAGGCTGGTATTTCACCAGACGGGTGGTGTAACTGTTCAGCTTGTTGAATACTTCATGCAGGTTGTAAAACGTGTCGTGGCGCACCCGTCCCGGCATTTTTACTGCGTTAATATTGCCTTCAACTTTGTCATCCACCGGACGGTGGTTAAAACGGGCCCGGGTACGATTAAAAAGCCGTACCGGGAAATCTGGAGAGGAGACAGGGTAAATAGTACGCACTTCTTCACCCAGAACATGCCAGTATCGGGCGATACGCCAGGCACGATCGTCGGCTGGTTCATCCCCCGCTTTCAACGCCAGAATAAAGTCGACCGTTTCCCCATCCAGGATTTCATCACTGTCCATACACAACACCCAGTCATTGCTTGACAGATCGACGGCATAGTTCATCTGCGCGCCGTGCATAGCATAAGGGTGACGGTGAATGGGAAGTCCATATTCGCGACAAATATCCAGCGTGGTATCCGTGCTGCCGGAGTCCACAACGACAATTTCATCTGCCACCATTAACAATGGAGGGATTACCTCGTGCAGTAAACGAGCAGAGTTACAGGTTAATAAACAAACGGTGAGCTTGAACATAATCACTGTAAACTTAAACGGATAATCAACAAACTTTATAAGGGTGTGGGTAAAAAAGCGAAGAAAAAATCGAAATAATCTGATTGCGGATGTCAGAAACGTGAAGAAGTCGTTAAAAAAGCGCCCTAAGGCGCTTTCTCTGTTAATCCCAGCTCAAAATAACTTTCCCGGACTGGCCCGAACGCATCGCGTCAAAGCCTTTCTGGAAATCATCAACGGAGAAACGATGTGTAATAATCGGGGACAGATCCAGGCCAGACTGAATTAATGCCGCCATCTTATACCAGGTTTCGAACATTTCACGGCCATAGATGCCTTTAATGAACAGCCCTTTGAAGATAACTTTATTCCAGTCGATAGACATATCCGACGGCGGAATACCCAGCATCGCAATACGACCGCCGTGGTTCATGGTATCCAGCATGGTACGGAACGCCGGTGGTGCGCCGGACATCTCCAGACCCACGTCAAACCCTTCGGTCATGCCCAGCTCTTCCATCACATCGGCCAGGCTCTCTTTAGAGACATCCACCGCACGGGTGACGCCCATCTTGCGGGCCAGCGACAGACGGTATTCGTTCACGTCGGTAATCACCACATTACGTGCGCCCACGTGCTTCGCCACTGCTGCGGCCATAATCCCGATAGGGCCCGCGCCGGAGACCAGCACATCCTCGCCGACCAGGTCGAAAGAGAGCGCCGTATGTACCGCGTTGCCGAACGGGTCAAAGATGGAGGCCAGATCGTCAGAAATGTTGTCCGGAATTTTGAACGCGTTAAAGGCCGGGATCACCAGGTACTCGGCAAAGCAGCCCGGACGGTTCACGCCCACGCCAATAGTATTACGGCACAGGTGCGTACGCCCACCGCGGCAGTTACGGCAGTGGCCGCAGGTGATGTGTCCTTCACCGGAGACGCGGTCGCCAATGTTAAAACCTTTCACTTCCTGACCAATCCCAACCACTTCACCAACGTATTCGTGGCCGACAACCATGGGTACCGGAATGGTTTTTTGCGACCACTGATCCCAGTTGTAGATATGAACGTCAGTGCCGCAAATGGCGGTTTTACGAATTTTGATCAGCAGATCGTTATGACCGACTTCCGGCTCCGGCACGTCGGTCATCCAAATCCCTTCTTCCGCTTTCAGTTTGGATAACGCTTTCATCACACGTCCTCAGGCAATTACGCCCAGCTGTTTACCGATGCGGGTAAAGGCTTCCACCGCACGTTCAATTTGTTCAGGCGAATGCGCCGCGGACATCTGGGTGCGGATACGCGCCTGGCCTTTTGGTACGACCGGGAAGAAGAACCCAGTCACATAAATGCCTTCTTTTTGCAGCTCACGGGCAAAGTTCTGCGCCACGACGGCATCGCCCAGCATGACCGGGATAATGGCGTGGTCAGCACCGGCCAGGGTAAACCCTGCCGCACTCATTTTTTCGCGGAACAGGCGCGCGTTGGACCACAGACGGTCGCGCAGTTCAGCCCCGGATTCCACCATCTCCAGCACTTTGATGGAGGCGGCAACAATGGCCGGCGCGAGGGAGTTGGAGAACAGGTACGGACGGGAGCGCTGGCGCAGCCACTCCACCACCTCTTTACGCGCAGCGGTATAGCCGCCAGACGCGCCACCAAGCGCTTTGCCCAGCGTACCGGTGATGATGTCCACGCGGCCCATCACGTCACAGTATTCATGCGAGCCACGGCCGTTTTCACCCACAAAACCGACCGCGTGCGAGTCATCGACCATCACCAGCGCATCGTATTTATCCGCCAGGTCGCACACGCCCTTCAGGTTGGCGATCACGCCGTCCATAGAGAACACGCCGTCGGTGGCGATGAGCACATGGCGAGCACCCGCTTCACGCGCCTCTTTCAGGCGTGCTTCCAGTTCAACCATATCGTTGTTGGCATAGCGGAAACGCTTCGCTTTACACAGGCGCACACCATCAATGATGGAAGCGTGATTAAGGGCGTCGGAGATAATGGCATCTTCTGCACCCAGCAGCGTCTCAAACAGACCGCCGTTGGCGTCGAAGCAGGAGGAGTACAGAATTGCGTCTTCCATGCCTAAGAAGTTCGCCAGCTTTTTCTCAAGCTGCTTGTGACTGTCCTGCGTGCCGCAGATAAAGCGTACGGAGGCCATACCAAAACCGTGGGTATCCATACCGCTTTTCGCCGCAGCAATCAGCTCAGGGTGATTCGCAAGACCCAGGTAGTTGTTCGCACAAAAGTTGATCACATGGCTGCCATCGGCAACGGTGATGTCCGCCTGCTGAGCAGACGTGATAATACGCTCTTCTTTAAACAACCCTTCCGCACGCGCGGTCTCAAGGTCGCTGTTTAACTGTTTGTAAAAATCACCACGCATTGCAATTCTCCAGACTCGGCAAATTTCGGCACATATTACCCAAACCTATAGTTCATGACGAGATGACACATTATCTCTTCTCGTTTTTGCAGCATAAATCACGTGTACCCTTGCGCTATGTCGGTGAATGGCTGAAGGGCAGCCATACTAATGATATGATAGAACCATTAGCGTCCGGGATTGTCCCCGGACTCCACACTTCAAAGGTTACAGTTATGATCATCGTTACCGGCGGCGCGGGCTTTATCGGCAGCAATATTGTTAAAGCTCTCAATGACAAAGGCATCACCGACATCCTGGTGGTTGACAACCTGAAAGACGGCACCAAGTTCGTCAACCTGGTGGATCTGAACATCGCTGACTACATGGATAAAGAAGACTTCCTTATCCAGATTATGGCAGGTGAAGAGTTCGGCGAGATCGAAGCCATCTTCCACGAAGGGGCATGCTCCTCCACCACCGAGTGGGATGGTAAGTACATGATGGATAATAACTATCAGTACTCTAAAGAGCTGCTTCACTACTGTCTGGAGCGTGAAATTCCGTTCCTGTATGCCTCTTCGGCGGCCACCTACGGCGGACGTACCTCTGATTTCATTGAATCCCGCGAATATGAGCAGCCGTTGAACGTCTACGGTTACTCCAAGTTCCTTTTCGACGAATATGTGCGTCAGGTGTTGCCAGAAGCGAACTCCCAGATCGTTGGTTTCCGCTACTTCAACGTCTACGGGCCGCGCGAAGGCCACAAAGGCAGCATGGCGAGCGTGGCGTTCCATCTGAACACTCAGCTGAATAACGGCGAAAGTCCAAAACTGTTCGAAGGCAGCGACGGCTTTAAGCGTGACTTCGTCTACGTAGGCGACGTTGCCGCCGTGAACCTGTGGTTCTGGGAAAATGGGGTATCCGGTATTTTCAACCTTGGCACCGGCCGCGCGGAGTCTTTCCAGGCCGTGGCTGACGCAACGCTGGCGTATCACAAGAAAGGCAGCATTGAGTACATTCCTTTCCCGGACAAACTGAAAGGCCGCTACCAGGCATTCACCCAGGCCGATCTGACTAACCTGCGCGCAGCGGGTTATGACAAGCCGTTCAAGACCGTTGCCGAAGGCGTAACGGAATATATGGCCTGGCTGAACCGCGACGCGTAAGTATGAGAATTCTGGTGATCGGCCCGTCATGGGTGGGCGACATGATGATGTCGCAAAGTCTCTATCGCACGCTCAAGGCGCGTTATCCCCAGGCGATAATCGACGTGATGGCACCCGCATGGTGCCGTCCATTGTTATCGCGTATGCCGGAAGTGAATGAAGCCATCCCAATGCCGCTCGGCCACGGGGCGCTGGAGATTGGCGAACGTCGTAAACTCGGCCACAGTCTACGCGAGAAGCGTTATGACCGTGCTTACGTGTTACCCAATTCGTTTAAATCCGCGCTTGTGCCCTTCTTCGCCGGTGTGCCGCACCGTACCGGCTGGCGCGGTGAGATGCGCTACGGTCTGCTGAATGACGCACGCGTGCTGGATAAAGAGGCCTGGCCATTAATGGTGGAGCGCTATGTGGCGCTGGCCTACGACAAAGGCGTAATGTGCAGCGCAAAAGATCTGCCGCAGCCGCTGCTATGGCCACAGCTACAGGTCAGCGAGGGTGAAAAATCCCAGACCTGTAACGCGTTTGGTCTTTCCTCTGAACGGCCAATGATTGGCTTCTGCCCGGGCGCAGAATTCGGCCCGGCAAAACGCTGGCCGCACTATCACTACGCAGAGCTGGCAAAGCAGTTGATTGACGAAGGTTATCAGATCGTTCTGTTCGGCTCAGCCAAAGACCACGAGGCGGGGAACGAAATTCTTGCAGCCCTCAGCACAGAACAGCAGGCCTGGTGCCGCAACCTGGCCGGGGAAACCCAGCTTGAGCAGGCGGTGATTTTACTTGCTGCCTGTAAAGCCGTAGTCACCAACGACTCCGGGCTGATGCACGTCGCCGCCGCGCTCAACCGCCCGCTGATTGCGTTGTACGGTCCAAGTAGCCCGGACTTCACGCCGCCGCTCTCAAATAAGGCGCGCGTTATTCGTCTGATCACGGGTTACCATAAGGTGCGTAAAGGCGATGCCGCGCAAGGTTATCACCAGAGCCTGATCGACATCACGCCGCAGCGCGTTCTCGAAGAACTCAACGAACTGCTGCTGAGCGAAGAAGGATAACGAATGCGGGTATTGATCGTTAAAACCTCTTCGATGGGTGATGTGCTGCATACGCTTCCGTCGCTGACGGACGCCATGCGGGCCATTCCTGGCATTCGTTTTGACTGGGTGGTGGAAGAGGGTTTCGCGCAGATCCCTACCTGGCACGAAGCGGTCGACCGCGTGATCCCGGTGGCCATCCGCCGCTGGCGTAAAGCGTGGTTTTCCACACCGATTAAAGCCGAGCGCAAAGCCTTCCGCGATGCGGTGCAGGCGCAGCGTTACGACGCCATAATCGACGCGCAGGGGCTGGTCAAAAGCGCCGCGCTGGTCACGCGCCTGGCACACGGTGTAAAGCACGGCATGGACTGGCAAACCGCCCGCGAACCACTCGCCAGCCTGTTCTATAACCGTCGTCACCATATTGCAAAGCAGCAGCACGCAGTGGAACGCACCCGCGAGCTGTTCGCAAAAAGCCTCGGTTACACAAAGCCGGAAACGCAGGGTGATTACGCGATTTCGCAGCATTTTCTGCACAATTCGCAACAAAAAGACACGCCTTATTTGGTTTTCCTCCATGCGACGACCCGCGACGACAAGCACTGGCCGGAAGCGCTCTGGCGTGAACTGATAGGCCTGCTGAGAAATACGGGACTACGTATCAAACTTCCGTGGGGCGCGCCACATGAAGAAGCACGCGCCAAACGTCTGGCGGCAGGGTTTGATTATGTGGACGTTCTGCCGCGCATGAAACTTGATGGCGTAGCCCAGGAACTGGCTGGCGCTGCGGCAGTGGTCTCCGTGGATACGGGCCTTAGCCACCTGACGGCGGCGCTGGATCGACCTAATATTACGCTTTACGGCCCAACGGACCCGGGCCTAATCGGCGGCTATGGAAAAAATCAATATATCTGCCGCCCGGAACACTCATCGCAGCTGAGCGACCTCAATGCCGCTGCGGTATTTGCGCAATTAGAGCCTTTGCTGGCAGCAGAGAGAGCCTATGTCTGATTTTTTCTCAGCGGAGCGTCCACCAAAGCGCGTGCTGATCGTTAAGTTGCGTCACCACGGTGACGTTCTGCTTACTTCACCGGTGTTCACCGTATTGAAAAAGAACTGGCCGAACGTAGAAGTCGATGCGCTGGTCTATGACGACACGCAGGCGATGCTGACCAGCCACCCGCATATCGACCAGGTCCATACTATCGGGCGCAACTGGCGTAAAAAGGGGTGGTTTGAACAATTCCGTCTCTACCGCGCGTTGCTCAATACCCTGAAAGGTCGTCAGTATGACGTCCTGATTAACCTGACCGAACACTGGCACGGCGCGCGTCTGGCGCGTCGCCTGAAACCGCGCGTCTCCATTGGCTTTAAGCCGGATAAACGCGGGGGCCTGGCGCGTCGTCGCTGGGTAAAATCGTTCACCACGCTCTATCCGGCGATTCAGGACAACAGCCGCCATATGGTGGAGGTCAATCTGGATGCCCTGCGCCGAATCGGTATTCATCCGCAGTCCGAAAAAGACAAACATACCCTGTTCGTACCCGGTGACGTGGCAGAAGCCTCTGTTGCCGAAAAGCTGGCAGGGTTTGGGCTCACGAGTAAATCCTATATCCTGGTCCACCCAACCTCACGCTGGATGTTTAAGGCCTGGGATATCAAAAAACTGGCAGCAACTATTGATAACCTGGCGGCACGCGGCCTGCCGATTATTCTTTCCGCCGCACCGTCAAAAGAAGAGAAGGCATACATGGATGAGCTGCGCGCTGCACTCACCCGGCCGGTCTTTGATTTAAGCGGTCAGTTGAATTTGAAAGAGCTGGGCGCACTCATGAAGCACGCGCGGGTATACTTCGGAGTAGATTCTATGCCGATGCACCTTGCAAGCGCCGTTGGTACGCCGACCGTCGCCATCTTTGGCCCTACCGGCGCCATCAAATGGGCTCCATGGGGGGTGAATTATCGTGTGATTGTGGCCGGGTTTACCTGCCAGCCATGCGGCAAAGCGGGCTGCGGAGACAGCGGTGTCTCAGACTGTATCACTGCTATCACGCCACAGCAGGTGCTGAGCGCCATTGATACGATGCTTCTGGAAACGGAAACCCCTGCATGAAGCTGGCGATTGTTCGACAGACCTACAACCCCAACGGTGGCGCAGAGCGTTTTGTCTCACGTGCGCTTAACGTACTGGCGCAGGATACGTCGCTTGATGTCACGCTGATTGCCCGCCAGTGGGAAGATGCCGCAGGCTGGAAAACGCTGACGGTCAATCCGCCGTTTCGCAATCGCATCGCTCGTGAATCCGGTTTTGCCACCGAAGCCGCCGCGCATTTTGCTCAATTCGATATTGTGCAAAGCCACGAACGCATACCGGGAGCGACCATCTTCCGGGCGGGCGACGGGGTTCACGCTACCTGGCTTGAGCAATATGGTCGTATTTTGTCGCCTCTGGCGCGTTGGGCGCAGTCTCTGAGCCGCTATCACCGCTACATTCTGCAGGCTGAGACGCAGATGTTTACCCATCCGCAGTTGCGCAAGGTGATCTGTAATTCGAAGATGGTACGCGACGATATCGCCCGCCGCTTCGGGCTGTCGGATGACAAGCTGACGGTGATCTATAACGGTGTCGATACGGACCAGTTCAATCCTGAGGTGCGCTCCCTTTCGCAGCGTAAAGTGCTGGGCATTCCCCACGATGCACCGGTACTGGCATATGTTGGGTCAGGTTTCAGCCGCAAAGGTGTCGCCACCGCGCTGCGCGCCATTGTGGCGCATCCTGACGTTTGGTTGCTCATTGCCGGGCGCGATAAACATGCGAGGAAGTTCGAAAAACTGGCGCGAGCGCTGGGGGTCTCCTCACGAGTGACGTTCCTGGGACCCGTTGCCAACGTGCGTGAAGTGTATGGCACGGCTGATGCACTTATCCTGCCGACACTCTACGATCCCTTCCCAAACGTCTGCGTGGAAGCGCTGGCCTGCGGTTTGCCGCTGCTCACCAGCCAATGTTGTGGCGCGGCGGAGTGGATAACCGAGGGTCAAAATGGTTGGGTGCGGGATGCACTGGACAGCGAAGGTTATAAGCAAGCCATCTCTCTGTGGTTAAAAGGCCGTGAACAGGGTGTCGATTACACTACAGTTGCACGTGCAACTGCTGAGCCTTTCACCCTGGACAGAATGGCGAGAGAGCTACAAACGCTTTATCGCGATTTGCTGCGCTGAGCTGCATCGGAGAAGACCTTCTCCATCGCATCAAGCATACATTCACGTGTAAAGTGCGTACTCAGGTAGTCATATCCCTGTTGCGCGAGTGTCTCGCGAAGGGCTGAGTCGTTATAGAGTTTCATTATGGCATCGTGCAGTGCGTTTTCGTCGCGCTGCGCGATTAACAATCCCGTTTGCCCGTTAATCACTGCATCTCCCGTTCCACCAGCATCCGTTGCAATGGTTGCAATACGGGTAGCTAACGATTGCAGTACACCCTGCGGGACACCTTCCATATCGTGTGAAGGGCTCAGCGCAATATCAAACGCCGGGAACCAGCGTTCCGGATCGGTTTGATGTCCCGCCATCACGACCCGCTGCTGTAACCCCAGCGCTATAATTTCCTGTTCAAGCGTCGCTTTGTGCGGGCCTTCGCCGACAATAGCCAGTTTGATTTGCGAATTGTCGATTTTCGCCAGAGCACGTAGCAGTACACTGTGACCTTTGTTCGGGCGCAAATGCGACACCACGCCCAGCCAGAAATCTGCCCCAGACAGGCCACAATGCACGCGAGCTTCGTGCTTATCTCCTGGATGAAAACGCTGCGTATCGACACCGCTTGGCACAGACGTACTCTGGGATATCGGCACGCCAATATTTGCTACCTGATGACGTAACGCATCCCCCGTGGTCACGATATGCGCACAGGCCGTGCGGAACAGCCAGCGGGTCGTCCAGTTGTTGCGCGGTACGCCAGACGCATGACGAGTGCGAACCAGCGGTACGGGGTCAGGGAGCGTCAGATTAGCCAGTGCAACCAGCCAGGTATCAGCGGAGTTATGGCTATTGATGACGTCAATTGACTGGCGGTTATCCTTCAACCAGCGACGCAGCAACTGAAGATTTTTAAGATTCTTACGCTTCAACGGCATGGTGATCACCGTCAGCCCGGCGTTGCGCGCCAGCGTGTGCAGCGGCGCAGTTTCCGGACAAAGGATCGTCACCTGATGTCCACGCTGAATCATCCCAAGTGATTCGTTGATAATACGCAGAGGCTGTCCGCCTTTGCCGCCGTCTGCTTCAGTATGAACAATATGCATACATTTCCTGTCGTTGAGCTGTAACCGCTGTCCAATCAGCCGATTATATACGTGGGTATTAGGGTAATGCACAGGCGGATTAATCTTGCTTACAAACATTGTCCTTCTGTAGTTATGGCTTCTGTGGTAATTTTCTCAGGCTTTTATTCCATTTGAAATCCGTGGAATTTGCACATGGCATTGTTAACTAACCGGTATTTACGCCGAGATCCTTTACCAGTACCAAAATTATGACAAATACTCGTAACATCCTGACAGGTCTTTTAGTACTGTCTGTACTGGCTTTATGTTTTATCTGGCCAATCCCAAACGATCAGCTACCTTTTCATCGTAATGGTCTGATTTATCCTAATATTGTGGTGGCGCTCGGCCTTTTCTTTACCTCGTCAGTGGCGAAAAAGGCGCTGGATTTAAACAAAATCAAGTTCGTGCTTATTGTGCTGTGGGCATTAACCTTCTTTATCCTGATTAACGGCTTTTTTGTGGCGCCAGATATAAAAGAAATGGTGTCGACCTGGGATGGCCAGTGGCTACGTCCGGTTTTGCTTTTCTGTGCAGGCTTAGTGTTATTACCGGTGATACAGGATCGCTTCCCCTCTTTATCGGCAGCCCGTTTCTTTACACTCGTCGTGCTTTTTTTCTGGGGCGTCGTCTGTATCCACTTACTTGATACCGTCTGGCTTTACTGGCGAGACGGCGTGATCCACTGGGGCGAAACGCGAATTGTTTATAACCGCACGCGCATGAGCTTCCAGATCAATATGATCACAGGTTTCCTGCTCGCCGAACTGCTTGCCCGCGGTCTTCTTCATCAACGCTTCTTACGCCTGAAGACACCATTCCTTGCCTTTATGCTGCTATGTAACCTGACTTGCACTGCGTTAGTTGATACCCGCTGGGGAACTATCGGTCTGGTCGGCAGCCTTTTCTCCACCTTCATTCTGCTCAGCCTGCACAGTATGCGTCGCAGCCGGGTAGTCCTGACTGGCGCGATTCTTATAGGCATCATTATCGTTTCCGCGTTTCTGGGTTATGCTTCCTGGAAAACCGATCCACGCTGGCAAAACCTGGAAAATGATGCGGTAACAGGATGGAACGCACCTTTCACCAGCTTTTGCTATAACAAAACTAACGGAGTGGTACCAAAGAACGATCTCGGTCGTCCCATGGACCACTCTAACGGCTGCCGCGCCAGCTTCTTCCATCAGGGCTGGAAACTGGTTGGCGAGCATCCTGCAGGAATGGGACCGCGCAAAGAGGCATTCCGTTACGTATTACGTCACGACACTCAGGATAATCGCATTAACATCCCGCACAGCCATTATGGCCTGATTGAATTTGGTATTCAGAACGGTATCGCGGGTATTGCGGGCTGGCTTATTTTACTGGCAGGCTGCTGGTATATCGGCTGGCGAGAGTTTCGCCATGGTAACTCGATGGTAGGAATGTTCCTGCTGCTGTTTACGGTTGGTTTCTTTTCCCGAACCATGGTCGATCACAATCTAAAAGATCATTACCTGGAGCAGTATATGCTGTTGACCGGGTTACTTGTGGGAATGTGCGCGTTACGCCCTGCTAAACAGACTGAAATAACTTCCTGATCGTGTTTACATTGCGCCGAGAGTAATAAGCCTCGGCGCAATGTGATCCATCAGAACTCTTTTGCCTGCCGGCTGTCGAAAAGCCATTGCACGTTACTGCAAGGCTCGTTGGCCACATCTCACCGCATGACATTACGGAGTAAGCATGTCTGGAACGCCTCAATTAAGCCTCGTTGTCGCCGTCTATAACGGCGAAAATTTCCTGAGCGCTTTTTTTGACAGCATAAAAAAACAGAATCTGCAAAGTCTGGAACTTATTATCGTTAATGACGGTTCTTCTGACGGTTCTGGGGATATTATCGCCCGCTACGCCAGTGAATTCAGTAACTTCAAGCTCATCGACCAGCCTAATGGTGGTGTCTCTGCGGCCCGTAATACCGGTCTCGCTGTGGCAACGGGCGATTACGTCGCGTTCCCCGATATTGACGATGTGATCTACCCGGGCATGTACCCGCGTTTGCTGGAAATAGCGCTTGCAGGACAATTGGACGTCGCAACCTGTAACGGCACCTATATTTATGACGATGGCCGCCCGTCGAAGAAGATCTTTCCTTCGGATAAACTCGCTTCAACCGACGTACTGGACGGCCCGACCTGGCTGCAGATGGCACTCGAATCCCGCAAGTTCCTGCACGTGACATGGCTGAATATCTATCGACACGCCTTTATCAAGGAGCTAGGCTTCAGCTTTGAGCATGGACTGCGCCATCAGGATATCCCCTGGACGACGGAGGTGCTGCTCACCGCCAAACGCGTGCAATATATTGATGAGGTCTATTACGACTACCTGATCCACTCCGCTTCCGTTTCCCATACTCCTGGTACGGACGACACACGCATGCGCTCCTCGCGCCATTATATGAAGATTCTGGAAATGCTGGACGCCATCAACAAGCGCTACCCGGAACAGGTGAAACGCGTACCCGCCTGCCACTGGCAAATCGCCAAAGAGGGTCTGGGGATCCTACACAGCATTAACAACATTGACGATATGGCAAAAAAACGCGAAATCACCCGTGAGCTTTTTGATCGCGGTATCTGGACCATGATCTGGCAAAATGCGCGTGGCTTCCGCCAACGGTGGCGCTTGGGACGTCGCTACTTCCGTCTTAAAAAAATTCTTGGCTAACGGAAATTATGAGCAAAATTAAATTACACGCGGTTTCCCGTGCGGACTTCATTGCTAAAAACTACCCAGATTTCCAGGCTCTTCTGGATAGTCATGTCAATCCTGACGATATTCCGGAACGATTCTACTGCGGTGGCCGTGGTGGCTGGACGTTCCAGACCACACTGGCCCTGAAGCATTATTATGGTGACGCAATAGAATGTTCGTTTGGCTCTGAATGCAGGCCCGATGCTATTAACCTGATGCATAACGACGACTTTGGTTCTCGCGTGAAACCATGGCGTGGCTTCACCGTGGTCGCACGTGCGGACCGTCCTCCCGTCATTGGAGCTGATGTTGTCGTCGACCAAAACCCTGAAGTAGATAGCCATAGCAACCGTATCTTCGTCCCCTACTGGCCACAACCAGGCGTAAAACCGCGAGAGCGCACCGACGAGACAATCAAAACCGTAGCATTCTTCGGCCGCGTGGACAGTTTTCCGGACGAATACCGCGAAGGGAACTTTAAGCAACGTCTTGCCGAACAAGGTATCGAACTCCGCATTTCGTTCGATAACTGGACAAACTACCAGGACGTGGACGTGTGCATCAGCTTTCGTAAATCGCACGATCACAAACTGGCCCGCAAACCTGCCAGTAAGCTCATTAACAACTGGCTTGGGAAAACGGTAATGGTTTGCGACGATGAGCCATCTTACCGCGCTATCCGCGAAAGCGAGCTGGACTATCTGATCGCCAAAAACCCTGATGAAGCGTTCGCTGCCATTATGCGTCTGAAAAACTCTCCTGAACTGTATCGTCAGATGCGCGAACAGGGAGAAAAACGTTTACAGGTCTATTCCCGCGAAGCTGTCGCTGCACGCTGGTTCGCCCTGTTTGAGGATATCTGGCGTAAAGGATTGCACAATCGCCCTACGGTGGTTCGCGCACTGCGCTTTGGTTTTGGTAAAGCCATTCGTCCGCTGACTAAAAAGTTCTGATCGGAATAGAGTTCTTCCATGTTTAAAACAACTTCACAAACTTCGCTCACCCCACGCAATAATCTGTTGCGTACCCTGGGGTTGACGTTGGCATTCTTACTGCTGTTCTCTCTCTCAGAAATTATCATTCTGCTGAAAGATCATGTCTACCAGCCGAAATCCGGGGATATCTCGCTGTATCTGATCATCTCCCTGCTTGCCGCTGCCAGTGCGCGTTTCTTCTTGACTCGCCTGTTGCTGGCGGTCACGTTTATCATTCAGATATCGGAAGCAGTGTACTATCAATTCTACGGTCAGTTCTATGGCCCGAGTGAAGTCTGGCTGGCGTTTGTGGAAACGAAAGACATTGCCAGTGGTATCACCGACAGCCTGGGTTCACTGGGCATCTACTTCGCCATTATGATTGTGGCCGTTGTGTTTGGGCTGGTCTTTGCGCGTCGTCTGGCACCGCTTTGGCACAAATGGATTGCGCTTCCTTGCCTGCTTGCCATCATCGTGATGTTTGTCGGTCAGTTCTACAAAGCAGTCGACGGGCAAATGTACAAATTCAATCCCGATCTGCGCCACTCCCTGCTGCGTAATGGTCTGTCTGCGATGAGTTTTAGCGCTATTCGTCTTATCCCGGAAGCCATATCAGGTGAAAACCAGAGTCTGACCCATTACGATCCCTACCAGGTCAAACCTATTGCGGGAACGCATGCAGGTAAATATTCCATCATTCTGGCAATTGGTGAGAGCCTTAACCCGCACCATGTCAGCGCCCTGGGCTACGAGCGAGACACTACGCCAGAGCTGAAAGCGCTGTTGAAGCAGTATCAAGGCACGGGCCGTCTGATTGTCTCAAACGCGGTATCGACACGTGTGGCTATTCCAATGCTGGTGAATAATCTGCGTGAACCGGATAACTACGGCGCCTACAAATCTAAATCAACCAATATCTTCGCCAATGCGAAAAAACAGGGTTATCAGACCGCATTTATCTCCGCACAGGGTCTGGAAGGTCTCAGTAACTGGATTGGCATTCATGACATTGATCTATGGGAAGATACGCAGATCCGTCCAGCGCCAGATGTCGGTGCTGACGTTGTTCTGACCCCCTCCGTAGAAAAGGCCACGCTGGACTGGAACAAGCCATTCCTGATGATCCTTAACAGCCGTGCACCGCATATCCCGTATGAGCGCAACATCCCGCAGGGCTTTGCCAAATTCTCTACACCGCATCTGAGTGATGACGTGGCTCAGAAGAAAAATGAGTATGACGATGCCGTTCGTCTGTACGACAAAGAACTTGCCTCCGCTATCCGTACAGCAATGGCAAAATCCAAACTGCCGGTCCTGGTGTTTATCACCTCTGACCATGGTGAACGCGTGGGCGATAATGGCTTGTTCGGTCACTCCGTGGTGGAAATGCCGATTGCTCAGGTACCGTTCTTGTACTTCAGTAATGATCCTGCGTACGCCATGAAGAACATCAGCCCACAAATTCCACTAAACCATTATCAAGTGGCGACGCTTATCAACAAAATGCTGGGTTATGACATTAGCAATCCTAACCAAAAAGATGACACCTTCTTCATCACGGGCGGTGATATCCGCGGCCTGTCGGAGCGCGTTACCTACCATCTGAATGCGCTTCCCGAAACGGAGCGTTAAACTGAAGAGTAATAAACGGGCAAGCAATTGCCCGTTTTTTTATTTGCGAATGAACGTAACGCAGACATATGCAAGCCTAAAACACCAAAGAGATAGCTTTAGACGGCCCAAATGCTTAGAATTTGCCCGCCGAAACTAAAAAGACGGATAATCGCTTGGAATTGTTGTATACCGCCCTGCTCTATATCATTCAGCCACTGGTGTGGCTGAGACTGCTGCTTCGTAGCCGTAAAGCGCCTGCGTACCGAAAACGCTGGGCTGAACGCTATGGCTTCTGTCGCAATAAAGTTGCCCCGGACGGTATTTTGCTGCATTCCGTTTCTGTTGGCGAAACGCTGGCAGCGATCCCGCTGGTTCGCGCCCTGCGTCACCGTTATCCGTCACTGCCGATCACCGTCACGACCATGACGCCGACCGGCTCTGAGCGCGTGATGTCCGCCTTCGGTAAAGACGTGCATCACGTCTATCTGCCCTACGACCTTCCCTGCGCCATGAACCGTTTTCTGGAAACCGTTCGCCCTAAACTGGTGATCGTGATGGAAACCGAGCTGTGGCCGAATATGATTTCCGCTCTGCATGCACGTAAGATTCCACTGGTGATCGCGAACGCGCGTCTGTCAGAGCGGTCGGCGAAAGGCTACGGCAAGCTGGGGAAATTTATGCGCCGCCTGCTCAGCAAGATCACACTGATTGCTGCGCAAAACGAAGAAGACGCAGCGCGCTTTATCTCGCTTGGCCTGAAACGCAACCAGCTGGCGGTGACAGGCAGCCTGAAATTCGATATCTCCGTCACGCCTGAACTTGCCGCCCGTGCTATCACGCTGCGCCGCCAGTGGGCACCGCGTCGCCAGGTCTGGATTGCGACCAGCACCCATGATGGCGAAGAGGCGATTATCCTGCAGGCGCATCGTAAGCTGCTGGAGAAATTCCCCGATTTGCTGCTGATTCTGGTGCCTCGCCATCCCGAGCGTTTTAAAGACGCCCGTGAAATGGTGCAAAAAGGCGGCTTCAGCTTCACCCTGCGCAGCAGCGGTGAGATCCCCTCCACCAGCACGCAGGTGGTTATTGGCGATACCATGGGCGAGCTGATGCTGCTGTATGGCATCGCTGATCTGGCCTTTGTTGGCGGCAGCCTGGTGGAGCGTGGTGGCCATAACCCGCTGGAGCCAGCGGCCCATGCCATTCCCGTACTGATGGGTCCACATACCTTCAACTTCAAAGATATCTGTGCGAAATTGCAGCAAGCGGAAGGGCTAATTACCGTGACCGATGCGGATTCGGTGGTCAAAGAGGTCTCGACTCTGCTGACCGACGAAGATTACCGCCTGTGGTACGGTCGTCATGCCGTTGAAGTGCTGCATCAGAACCAGGGTGCCCTCACCCGTCTGCTGCAGCTTCTGCAACCTTATCTGCCGCAGCGGAGCCACTAATGTCAACGCGCCTGTCGGTCGTTCTGATCGCCAAAAACGCTGCCGATCTGCTTCCGGATTGCCTGGCCTCCGTTGCCTGGGCTGACGAAATTATCCTGCTCGACTCCGGCAGTGAAGACAACACGGCGGACGTTGCCCGCGCAGCGGGTGCAAAAGTCTATACCAACACCGACTGGCAAGGTTATGGCATCCAGCGCCAGCGCGCGCAGGGATATGCCACCGGTGATTATGTACTGATGCTCGACACAGACGAGCGCATCACGCCGGAGCTGCGTCAGGCTATTCAGGCGGTGCTCGCCGCACCAACGCCGGGCACGGTCTACAGCATTGCGCGTCGTAACTATTTCCTCGGCCGTTTTATGCGTCACAGCGGCTGGTACCCCGACCGGGTCACGCGCCTCTACGAGCGCGAGCGGTATCAGTACAATGATAATCTGGTCCATGAATCCCTGGCCTGCGACAGTGCGCCAGTCGTCCCTCTGACGGGCGATCTTTTGCACCTGACCTGCCGGGATTTCGCCAGCTTCCAGCGTAAACAGCTCAACTATGCCACCGCCTGGGCACAGGAGCGCCATCAGCGCGGCAAGAAGGCCACGCTGACGGGTATCTTCACCCATACGCTGGGAGCGTTTCTGAAAACGCTGCTGCTGCGTGGCGGCGTGCTGGACGGTAAACAGGGCTGGTTACTGGCCGTGGTAAATGCCCAGTATACTTTCAACAAATACACCGAGCTGTGGGCGCTCAGCCGCGGCTACTCAGAGAAAACGTGAGCCATGAGCACAAAAGCGATTTATCCAGGTACCTTTGATCCGATCACCAATGGTCATCTTGATATCATCACCCGTGCGGCGTGCATGTTCGACAAGGTGATTCTGGCGATTGCTGCCAGCCCCAGTAAAAAACCGATGTTTGACCTGAACGAGCGTGTCGCGCTTGCCACCGAGGCCATTGCGCACCTGCCGAACGTGGAGGTGGTGGGCTTCAGCGATCTGATGGCCAATTTTGCCCGCGCTCAGCAGGCGACGATTCTGATCCGTGGCTTACGCGCGGTGGCAGACTTCGAGTATGAGATGCAGCTGGCGCACATGAACCGTCATTTGATGCCGGAGCTGGAAAGCGTATTTCTGATGCCATCCAAGGAGTGGTCGTTTATCTCTTCCACGCTGGTGAAAGAGGTGGCGCGTCATCACGGGGACGTTACCCATTTCCTGCCGGTTAACGTCCACCAGGCGTTGATGGACAAGCTAAAGTAGCGTTATTTCTGGCACTGACGGCAATAGAATGTGGCGCGCTGGGCATGCTTTGTTGCGATGATCGGCGTTCCACACACCCTGCACGGCTCGCCTTTGCGGCCATACACCTGCAGCTCCTGAGCAAAATAGCCTGGCTTACCATCGCTTTGCAGGAAGTCCTTCAGCGTCGTTCCCCCCTGCTCAATTGAGCGAAGCAGCACCGCTTTAATCACCCGCACCAGCAGCTCACACTCCTGCGCCGACAGCGAAGAGGCCAGCCGATCGGGATGGATCCCGGCTGCAAACAGCGATTCGCTGGCATAGATATTCCCCACGCCGACCACCAGCTTGTTATCCATCAGCCAGGGTTTAATCGGGGTTTTCTTTTTCGCACACTTCGCTTTCAGGTATTCCGCGTTAAACGCTTCTGAAAGCGGCTCTGGCCCCAGATGCGCCAGTACGCTATGTCCTTCCAGCTCTTTGGTCCACAGCCATGCGCCAAAGCGGCGGGGATCGGTATAACGCAACACTTTACCGTTACTCATCACCAGATCGACATGGTCATGCTTTTCCGCAGGCAGCTCTTCAGTGAGGATCCGCAGGCTGCCGGACATGCCAAGATGAATGATGATCCAGCCATCGGGCAGCTCCAGGAGCAGATATTTCGCGCGGCGCTGGACGCTGAGGATCGGTTTATCGCTTAACGCATGGATCTCATCAGAAACCGGCCAACGGAGGCGGCCGTTACGCACGGTAGCATGAAGAATAGTCGCGCCGACCAGATGCGGCTCAATACCGCGGCGGCTGGTCTCCACCTCAGGTAATTCAGGCATGATTCCTCCGTAGTAAGATGCAGAATGCAAAAAACCCCGCAGTTGCGGGGTTTTTCAATACAAGGAGGCTAAAATTATTTGATTTTAGCTTCTTTGTACATTACGTGCTGGCGTACAACTGGATCGAATTTTTTCAGTTCCAGTTTTTCCGGCTTAGTACGTTTGTTCTTCGTGGTGGTGTAGAAGTGACCTGTACCAGCAGAAGAAACCAGCTTGATTTTCTCGCGAATACCTTTAGCCATGATTTATTTCCTCTTTAAGTACTTAGTACTTTTCGCCACGGGCACGCAGTTCGGACAGAACTGTATCGATGCCTTTCTTATCAATTACACGCATACCTTTAGCAGATACGCGCAGGGTGACAAAACGCTTCTCGCTCTCAACCCAGAAACGGTGAGAGTGCAGGTTCGGCAGGAAACGGCGTTTAGTCGCGTTCAGTGCGTGGGAACGGTTGTTACCGGTCACCGGACGCTTGCCAGTAACTTGGCAGACTCGGGACATGTCTATTCTCCAAAAATCAAATTAGCTCGAGCTTCGTATGGGGTATCGGCGCCTCGTCAGGCTTTACAGCCCGGTCATCGCATAGTTCTATTGAACTCTCGATTGCCAGGCCCAAATGCCAAACCCGAGATTCTCAAAGGTGGCGTAGTATACGCTGACTCGGCGGTGTGCTCAAGTCCCGAACAGACAAAGATCCCGATGGATCGCGAGAAATAGCCTAAATCCAGCCATGTTCTGCAAAAGAAAGGTACTCTCCGCGGCCAATTATCAGATGGTCCAGCACACGAATGTCCATGAATTGACAGCATTTGACAATGCGGTCGGTGATCTCTTTGTCAGCTCTGCTTGGTTCTGCACAGCCAGAAGGGTGATTATGCGCGAGTATCACGCCGGCTGCATTCAATTTTATTGCTTCGCGCACAATTTCACGCGGATGAACCTCTACATGGCTTAGCGTGCCCGAGAAAAGGTGGCTATGCTTGAGCACCCGGTTCCGGTTATCGAGAAAGATCACCATAAAGATCTCGCGTTCAATATCGGTTAACTGACTTTGCAGAAACTCGCGCGTCATCGCAGGAGTCAGTATCGGGTCCTCTTCCTGCATACGAACACACTGAAAACGGCGGGCCAGCTCGGCAATCCCCTTAAGCTGGGCATATTTCGCCACACCGATACCCTCCACATGCGCAAACTCCGCCAGTTCCGCCGTCATCAAACCGTAGAGTGAATCAAAATGGCCTATCAGATCTTTTGCCAGCGTAAAGACCGTTTTGCCCGGCGTACCGGTGCGCAAAAAAAGCGCCAGCAGTTCCTCATCTTTTAGCAAAGTGACGCCATAGCGCAGCAATTTTTCGCGCGGTAAGAGCAGTTCATCCTCGTCTTCCATGCTTTTTCTCCCTGTTTTTTGCCCATCTTGCCATAGGCTACTCAGGTACCTGACTCTCGCGTCTCGTTCTTGCGTAACGCCTCGCAAAGTGACCGAAGGACAAGATCACCCCGTTTTTGGGATTGTGATAAAATGCCCGCTCTCTGGTGAAACCCAACAGGAAAGAATCATGATGAGCCTGGCCGGTAAAAAAATCGTTCTTGGCGTTAGCGGCGGCATTGCAGCCTATAAAACGCCGGAACTGGTGCGCCGTCTGCGCGAGCGCGGGGCCGACGTACGGGTCGCGATAACCGAAGGCGGAAAAGCCTTTATCACTCCTCTGAGCCTGCAGGCCGTTTCAGGATACCCGGTATCTGACAGCCTGCTTGACCCTGCCGCAGAAGCCGCGATGGGCCATATTGAGCTTGGGAAATGGGCAGACCTGGTTATCCTTGCCCCCGCCACGGCCGATTTAATTGCCCGCGTTGCCGCCGGGATGGCGAACGATCTGGTTTCGACCATTTGTCTGGCTACGCCCGCCCCTGTTGCCGTTGTGCCGGCCATGAATCAGCAGATGTATCGCAATGCCGCGACCCAGCATAATCTACAGACGCTGACCTCGCGCGGCCTGCTGATCTGGGGGCCGGACAGCGGGAGCCAGGCCTGTGGCGATGTCGGCCCAGGCCGTATGCTTGATCCATTGACTATTGTCGATATGGCCGCGGCCCATTTTTCGCCTGTCAACGACCTGCAACATCTCAACATCATGATTACAGCCGGCCCAACGCGCGAGCCGCTGGATCCGGTACGTTACATTACCAACCACAGCTCCGGTAAAATGGGCTTTGCGATTGCGGCCGCAGCGGCGAAACGCGGCGCGAACGTCACGCTGGTCAGTGGCCCGGTCTCCTTACCTACGCCGCCTTTTGTGCAGCGTATTGATGTCACCACCGCGCTGGAAATGGAGGCCGCGGTACAGGCCCATGCGCAAAACCAGCAGATTTTTATCGGTTGTGCTGCCGTCGCGGACTACCGCGCAGAGACCATTTCTGATGCCAAAATCAAAAAGCAAGGCGATGAATTAACACTAAAAATGGTTAAAAACCCGGATATCGTTGCTGGCGTCGCCGCGCTGAAAACCCATCGTCCTTACGTTGTTGGGTTTGCCGCAGAAACAAATAATGTGGAAGAATATGCCCGGCAAAAACGTACCCGCAAAAACCTCGATTTGATTTGCGCGAATGACGTATCGCTGGCCACGCAAGGATTTAACAGCGACAGCAACGCACTGCACCTTTTCTGGCAGGATGGAGATAAAATCTTACCGCTTGAGCGCAAGGAACTCCTGGGCCAACAATTACTGGACGAGATCGTTACCCGTTATGATGAAAAAAATCGACGTTAAGATTCTGGACCCGCGTGTTGGCGAGCAATTCCCGCTGCCAACCTATGCCACCTCCGGCTCTGCCGGTCTTGACCTGCGCGCCTGTCTCGATGACGCCGTAGAACTGGCTCCGGGTGCGACCACCCTGATCCCAACGGGCCTGGCGATTCACATTGCTGACCCTTCACTGGCGGCGGTGATCCTGCCACGTTCAGGCCTGGGTCATAAGCATGGTGTCGTGCTGGGTAACCTGGTCGGCCTGATCGACTCTGACTACCAGGGCCAGCTGATGGTTTCCGTCTGGAACCGAGGTCAGGACAGCTTCACCATTGAACCGGGCGAGCGTATCGCGCAGATGGTCTTTGTACCTGTGGTGCAGGCAGAATTTAACCTGGTGGCAGACTTTGATGCCACCGACCGTGGCGAAGGCGGCTTCGGCCATTCCGGGCGCAAATAACCGCCCGACAGACACGCATCTCACAGCGCCATAATGTCATAACAAACCGCAAACGCCAGTTTGCGGTCGCTGTGTGGATGCCAGCCTGACAAGTGCTTATTTTCAGGGGTATTTTGCAACATGGCAGAAAAACAAACCGCGAAAAGGAACCGTCGCGAAGAAATACTTCAATCTCTGGCTCTGATGCTTGAATCCAGCGATGGCAGTCAACGCATCACCACCGCAAAACTGGCCGCCTCTGTAGGCGTGTCTGAAGCGGCGCTGTACCGTCATTTCCCGAGCAAAACCCGGATGTTCGACAGCCTGATCGAGTTTATCGAAGACAGTCTGATCACGCGCATCAACCTGATTCTGAAAGACGAAAAAGACACCACCGCGCGTCTGCGTCTGATTGTGCAGTTGATTCTGGGATTTGGAGAACGTAACCCGGGCCTGACCCGTATTCTGACTGGCCATGCGCTGATGTTTGAGCAGGACAGACTGCAGGGTCGCATCAACCAGCTATTCGAGCGTATTGAAGCGCAGCTGCGCCAGGTACTGCGTGAGAAGAAAATGCGTGAAGGCGAAGGTTACAGCATGGATGAAACGCTGCTGGCAAGCCAGATCCTGGCATTTTGCGAAGGCATGCTCTCCCGTTTTGTACGCAGTGAGTTCAAATACAGCCCAACGGACGATTTCGACGCCCGTTGGCCGTTAGTGGCGGCGCAGTTGCAGTAACGTCGTTGCCGGATGGCGGCTTCGCCTTATCCGGCCCACAAATTGCGCAGGCCCGGCAAGCAACGCGTCACCGGGCAATTCCGTTACACGCCAAACTCTTCGCGATATGCCCGCACCGCAGCCAGATGATCCGCCATCTCTGGCTTCTCTTCCAGATACGCAATCAGGTCTTTCAGGTTGATGATTGACGTCACTTTACAGCTGTAATCACGTTCAACTTCCTGAATGGCCGAGATTTCACCACGCCCCCGTTCCTGACGGTCCAGAGAAATCAACACGCCAGCCAGCGTCGCGCCGTTGGCCTGGATAATCTCCATGGATTCGCGAATGGCGGTACCCGCGGTGATGACGTCGTCCACCAGCATCACGCGCCCCTGCAGTGTGCTGCCGACCAGGTTGCCGCCTTCACCGTGGGTTTTGGCCTCTTTACGGTTAAAGCAGTACGGCACGTCGCGGTCATGGTGTTCTGCCAGCGCAACCGCGGTGGTGGTCGCAATCGGAATGCCCTTATAGGCAGGGCCAAACAGCAGGTCGAAATCAATCCCTGAATCCACCAGCGCTTCGGCATAGAAACGGCCTAACAGCGCCAGATCGCGCCCGGTATTGAACAGCCCGGCATTGAAGAAATAGGGGCTCTTGCGCCCGGATTTCAGCGTAAACTCGCCAAACTTGAGGACCTGCTTGTTAAGCGCAAACTCAATAAACTGGCGCTGATACGGTTTCATGGATTCGCTCCTTTGTCTTTTCTGTCTTACAGGCAAAAAAAAGGCGACTCATTGGTCGCCTTTAAAATCAATTTTCTAACGCCGCTTTCTGCGTCGTTACAATAGATTCAATTCCCCCTCGGGCCAGAGCCAGCAAGGTGAGAAGTTCTTCGTGGGTAAACGGTTCGCCTTCTGCGGTGCCCTGCACCTCAATGATACGTCCGTCTTCGGTCATCACCACGTTCATGTCAGTTTCGGCAGCGGAGTCTTCTACGTATTCCAGATCGCAAAGCGCTTCACCGTTAACGATACCGACGGACACCGCGGCAACCATCCCTTTCATTGGGTTTGTTTTCAGCTTACCGGCCGCAACCAGTTTATTCAGGGCATCAGCCAGCGCTACACAGGCACCGGTAATCGATGCGGTACGCGTGCCACCGTCAGCCTGAATGACGTCGCAGTCCAGGGTAATGGTGAATTCGCCCAGCGTTTTCAGATCAACAGCGGCGCGCAGCGCACGCGCGATGAGACGCTGAATTTCCATGGTACGGCCGCCCTGCTTACCCTTTGCCGCTTCACGGGCATTACGGGTATGCGTTGCACGCGGCAGCATGCCGTATTCAGCCGTGATCCAGCCCTGGCCCTGACCTTTCAGGAAACGCGGAACGCCTTCTTCAATGGAAGCCGTGCACAGCACTTTGGTGTCACCAAACTCAACCAGAACGGAGCCTTCAGCGTGTTTTGTATAGTTACGGGTCAGGGTGACGGGACGCACCTGATTGGCGCTACGACCTGCTGGACGCATGATGAATTCTCCGGCTTGAAACGAATGTGGCTGCGCATTATACGGATAAAGGACGCTTATTCCTATCCTGAGAAGCCCCTGAAAGCTATAATCCCCCCATCTCTCCTTTAAAAACGGGAATATCTATGATCCGCAGTATGACCGCCTACGCCCGGCGTGAAATCAAGGGTAGCTGGGGTAGCGCTACCTGGGAAATGCGTTCGGTAAACCAGCGCTATCTGGAAACCTATTTCCGTATGCCGGAGCAGTTCCGCAGCCTTGAGCCTGTGGTGCGTGAGCGTATCCGTACGCGTCTGACGCGCGGCAAAGTGGAATGTAACCTGCGTTTTGAGCCGGATGCCAGCGCGCAGGGCGAACTGATCCTCAACGAAAAACTGGCAAAACAGCTCGTCAATGCGGCGAACTGGGTCAAAATGCAAAGCGACGAAGGCGAAATTAATCCGGTTGATATTCTGCGCTGGCCTGGCGTCATGGCTGCCGGAGAGCAGGATCTGGATGCAATTGCCGCTGAAATCCTTGCCGCCCTCGACAGCACGCTGGATGACTTTATCGTTGCTCGCGAAACCGAAGGCCAGGCGCTGAAAGCGATGATTGAACAGCGCCTTGAAGGCGTCAGCGCCGAAGTGGCAAAAGTACGTACCCATATGCCGGAAGTGCTGCAGTGGCAGCGCGAGCGTCTGGTTGCCAAACTGGAAGAAGCGGAAGTTCAGCTGGAAAATAACCGTCTGGAACAAGAGCTGGTGCTGATGGCGCAGCGCGTTGACGTGGCCGAAGAGCTGGACCGTCTGGAAGCACACGTTAAAGAGACCTACAACATTCTGAAGAAGAAAGAAGCCGTTGGCCGTCGTCTCGACTTTATGATGCAGGAGTTCAACCGCGAGTCGAATACCCTGGCGTCTAAATCAATCAATGCCGACGTAACGAATTCCGCCATTGAGCTCAAGGTACTGATTGAGCAGATGCGCGAGCAGATCCAGAATATTGAGTAACCACACTCGATAGTGTTTAAAAGGCCACTGGAAGTAGTGGCCTTTTCCTTGTAAAAATGCTCGTCCTCTTTTTGATTGTGAGCATACTCCATGAAACAATAGTTATAGGGTACAGCACAGCCGGCAAGAGCCCTTTGACTTCAGCACGCTTTAGCAGCCAATCCCGTCCATTAAGAAGAAATTGGTCATATCTGGTCGCACCAGAACATAAGAAATTGCTTATTATTTTTGATACAATCACCGGCGTTTAATAAAAAGAAAAAATATCGACCGGAAAAGTGAATGGTAAACATAAACTTAACATTAGAGAAAAGCAAAAGCCTCGCCGTTGACCGCGAATTCCGCCAGGATATCAACCTGCTGCGCGGCGTTGCCATTCTTTCCGTGGTGCTTTACCACTTCGCGCCCGCTCTGCTTCCTGGCGGATTTGTTGGTGTGGATATCTTCTTTGTAATCTCTGGTTTCCTGATGACAAAAATTATATCCACCGGCCTCGAAAAGCGTTCGTTTAATCTGATAGGATTTTACGCTGCACGCTCTAAGCGCATAATCCCGGCCTTGCTTATGCTGTGTATTATCATGGCTCTGGTAACCTTATTCTGGCTGCCAACAAACGAATATCGAAATCTCGGGAATTATATTGGCTATATTATTATTTTTATTTCCAATATAAAACTAAAAAAAGAGTCAGGGGATTACTTTGCAACCGACTCGCATGAAAATTGGTTCCTGCATACGTGGTCACTCTCGGTTGAATGGCAGTTTTATCTGGTTTTGCCCTTAGTTATTATAGCGTTATACTCGATAAGAAAACGAGTCAATACCGGATTATGTCTGTTAATACTTACGCTGGGAGCATTTTGGTTTAGCATGAGTGCCACGGCGAATGACGCTACCCGGTTTTATCTGATGCCCTATCGCGCCTGGGAAATGCTCTGTGGCGGCCTCGTCTGGTATGGGGCAAATCGTTTCATCCTCCCGGGAGCATTGCGCACAATAACGGCTCTACTGGGATATATATTAATCGCGGCCTCTGTTTTCTTTATTAGCGCTGAACACGCCTGGCCTGGTGGGCTAACCTTACTGCCCGTCATCGGTACAATGCTAGTTATCTACAGTAACGACAGTTCACTGATTAGCCTTGCTGATCGCAACCTTCGCTGGGTTGGTTTAAGTTCCTATTCTGTCTATTTATGGCACTGGCCTGTTGCTGTGTATCTTTTTTATGCCGGATACCAACACAACGGGCTCTGGGTAGTCAGTGCCATTGCTCTCTCTTTTGTACTCGGATGGGTTTCATGGGTGCTAATCGAGAAACCTGCCAAAAACTATTTGAACCAGCGTAGCGTAGCCGCATTCTGGATAATTTTGTTTAGCTGTATCGGGGCTACCTGGATATATAGTCATCTGGTAAAAAAAGACATTATTGTTAGCCTTCCTGACGCTCAGGTCGAACGGATAGCCGCCGAAGCGAACAATAAAAACTATGCCGCCGATCCAAAAACACACATGAGTTTTTACGGCACCGGTGCACCAGCAGCGATCATTATTGGCGACAGCCACGCCGAAGCCGCGGCAACAGCCCTCGCTGCCGCCGCAGAGGATCGTGGTTCCGTTGTAGGCATAACGTATTCAGGTTGCCCTACGTTGGCAGATGCCACTCTGCTGGAGAGCAAACGCTGCGGCAAGTTTAACCGCTCGCTGAGTAAAAAATTACAAGCCTACCCGACCAATATCCCCGTGGTGATTGTCAACCGCCTGAGCCATTATGCTGAGAAAAGACTGGTGAAATTCAATACGGGATCCCTGGACGATAAAGAATATTTACAACAGTATGCGACGTCCATCGTAAAAATGGCCTGTACGCTTAATCGCGAACGTCCGGTAGTACTGGTCAATCCTGTTCCAGAAATGCATGAAAATGTGCCTCGTACACTCTCCCATCGCTTAATGACGTTTAAAAAAGCACAAGATATTTCTATTCCTCTGGCAGAGTATCAGAATCGAAACAGAGCCATTCTGCAGGCGCAATATCAGGCAGCACAAGCCTGTGGAGTCAGGGTTCTGGATCCTACGCCTTATCTGTGCAGTGCGGGGCGATGCATGGGCAGTAAAAATCTTGAGCCGCAATATTTCGATGATAACCATCTCAGCGAGACGGGGAATAAAGCGCTTGTGCCGATGTTTCGGCAGATTTTCTCTCAACGCACCCAATAAACATGAAAAAAACTAATGCGTAAATGCATATAACATATGCATTTATTGGGTTTCTGGGCCAGTTTTGGGTTAGAAAAAATAGGTCTTCTTCGGTCACACAAAAAAAACTAAATAGTGACTTTCTGCACAAAACGCTACTCTTCTGTCCCACTTACTGGGGGATACATGCTGCTACATATTCTTTATCTCGTTGGGATCACGGCCGAAGCCATGACTGGAGCACTCGCTGCCGGTCGCCGTCGTATGGATACGTTTGGGGTGATCATTATCGCCACTGCCACAGCCCTGGGAGGCGGATCGGTACGCGATATCCTGCTGGGGCATTATCCACTTGGCTGGGTAAAAAACCCTGAATACATTATTATTGTCGCAATTGCTGCCGTGCTGACCACCATTGTTGCGCCAGTTATGCCCCATCTTCGCCGTCTGTTTTTAGTCCTTGATGCTTTGGGTCTGGTGGTTTTCTCCATTATCGGGGCGCAAATCGCGCTGGATATGGGCGAAAGCCCGGTCATTGCCACTATAGCAGCGGTCGTAACGGGCGTATTTGGCGGCGTACTGCGCGATATGTTCTGCAAACGCATTCCGCTGGTTTTCCAAAAGGAGCTTTATGCCGGAATATCCTTTGCATCTGCCGTTCTGTATATCGCACTACAGCATTATGTTTCGAGCCATGATGTTGTGGTAATTACCACGTTATTATTTGGTTTCACGGCTCGTTTACTGGCACTGCGCTTAAAGCTGGGATTGCCGGTTTTTCATTACACTCAGGACACTCATTGAATTCTCAACAAAACCACAACAAAGTAGTAAAAAGCACTTTTTGTCATCTCATATTATCGGCGCAAACACGATAAACTATCGTACCTTTATTTCTCAGAGATTTGCGTTACAACAATGTCCCTTGCCAAAACATCAGCCCTGATGATTAATAAAAAAATCAGCAGCCATTTTTTAATTTTGCTGCTGATTTCCGTGCTGATTCAAATATGGCCAGTATTTTTAACACAACCTGCCCGATTCGCAGTGCGCATTGCGATTTGTACTGCGCTGCTACTGGTTTGCGCTGCAGCAATCTACCGCTCTCTTCCCGGCAAGATCGTCGCATTTGTTTTAACCACCCTGCTCTCGTTAAATTATGCAATTGCATACAGCACCTGGAGCGTCTATCAGAGCGAATTTAACACCGTATTTGCGATGAGTATTCTGGGCACTCATCTGGCCGAAGCGAAAAGCATGTCGGGTTTATACCTGCACTGTTTACCAGCAGCTGCTGCTTACTGTCTTGTCACCTGGTACGCGGTCAAATCAGCTAGCGAGCATGTTTCTCCCCGGGTGAAAGCCATCAGCTTCATTCTGCTTGTTGTCTATTTTGGTTGGTATTCAACGGCAAATTGGCTAAAAAAGCGCCACGATCTTGAAGTTTATTATCCTTTAAGCTCCCGTATTTTAACCAATACGCCTTTTTACACCGGAGCAGAGTTTATTATTGCCCATCGCGACAATGCGCTGGCGCAGAAAATCAGTCATCACAACGTTAATTATCCTTCGTTGCAGAGTTATGAAACGGGCATCGAAAACTATGTTGTTATCGTGGGTGAATCCGCGCGTCGCAGCAATATGCAGCTCTACGGCTTTAACCAGGATACTACTCCTGTGGAATCAGGGCTGGCTAAGGACGCCCTCATTTTTAGCGATGCTATTGCCCCCGCATCAGCCACCGTTCTTTCCGTGCCGATGATATTAAGTAAAGCGGATCCTGACCACTTCACCGCCGATAAGCTTGCTGACAATATCATTAGCGTTGCCAAAAAAACGGGCTATCATACCGAATGGATTAGCGCTCAGGGTAATACAGGAAAAAGCAATAATTACATTGTGGCCATTGCTTCTATCCGACATTCCGCAGCTAATTTAGGAATAAACTACCTCATAGAGTCTACCG